>NZ_AKJI01000019.1:0-618 GCF_000282415.1 Pseudomonas sp. GM60 | reverse complement strand
TCAGCTCACCGCCCTCTACGTCGAGGCCGTTGAGGGTCACCGGGCTGTTATGGATGTTCAGCTCCAGCGTCGCAGTGCTGATGTCGCCGTCGGCATCGGTGAGGGTGTAGTTGAATTTCTCCTTTCCCTCGCCGCCATTGTGCAGCGCCTTGAAATCGGCATCGCTGATGTTCAGCGTGTAGGTGTAGGTGCCGTTGGCATTCAGCACCAGGGTGCCGTAAGTCCCGGTGAACGTGCCCGCAGTAATCGGTCCGCTGTCCGGCCCGGTCGGCACGCGATCCGCGCCTTGCACGTCGTTGCTCAGGACGTTGCCTTCGAGGGTCAGGTGCGTTGGCGTGGCGGTACCGGCATTGCTGTCATCCATCGCTTTGGGCACGTCGTCGACAATGTTGACCTTGATCGTGCTGGTGACGGTGTTGCCCAGGGCATCGGTGGCCTGATAGGTGAAGCTTTCGCTCAGGGTATTGGCGCCGTTGTCTGCATGCGGCGTGGTGCTGGCCGGCGAGGTCAGGGTGTAGGTGTAGGTGCCGTTGGGGTTGAGCGCAATTTGCCCGTAATCGCCGGTGGCACTGCCGACCAGCGCATAGGTGATCGCGCCCGACGCGCCGCTGACCGAAC
>NZ_AKJI01000018.1:0-1029 GCF_000282415.1 Pseudomonas sp. GM60 | reverse complement strand
CGGTGTTAATGCGGTTTAACGGCCCGGACAGTTTTAGTCCGTTTGGTAGGGGGGGATTGAATACATATGCTTATTGTTTAGGGGACCCAATCAATCTGAGCGATCCGAACGGTACAATCCCGGACTTCCTCAAACGGATGTTAGGTTGGCCTGTCTATAAAAGCGGCCCGGAACGACCACCCAATACGCCCGCTGAACACATTTACACGGAGGTCGCCGAATTTACTCCAGCGAGCGATATCCATGAATGGCATGAAATGACTTTTAGAACCAGCCAAACTAACGGGGGAAAAATCGCAATCAAAGCAGTTACAGGCCTTGGCTATGACGGGGCTACCGTGTACGAGAACAAGGAGCTTACTACTATAAAAAGAAACAGACCCATAAAATTAAACGAGCTCGTCTACGCTCAAATGCCTGGCAACGCGTTAGCAATTATCCACGAGAATTTCGACATGCCTGAAGTTAACATATCAAATGATCATCGCAATTTATTGGAAGCTAGAAACAATCTCATTATAACCAACAATGAAAGTCAGTTAAACGCCTTGGCACTACAAGGGCGTCTCAATGGAGTGCGCCCGAAAAATGCAGAGATACTCATCAGAGATATTCGCACTCCGAATGATGGTGATCGTTGGTGGGCAGACCCCACTCGCTACCATACAGTCAAGAAGTGGGACGCCTGACAAACTCACAACAACTAAAGCAGGCGATGTCCTGACCGAATCCCCTTGCCACAATTACTCCAGGATCCACGGGTTCCGTCCTATCAGTTCTGCTAGTTCCCACCCATGGCGAAATCGCCAATACTGGTCGAAGGCACATTGAACCTTCGAAGCATCCCCATGCCATTGCTGCGCGAATCCCTCTGCCACTATTGCTACGACGCCCTCGGCCGGCTGATCGGCCATGCACGGCAAGGCGCGCAACAGCATCAGCGCTTCTACTGCAAAAGCCGCCTGGCTACCGAGATACAAGGTGCGATGCAGAATTCGATCGTCCAGCACGGCGATTTGTTGTTGGCGC
>NZ_AKJI01000017.1:0-4111 GCF_000282415.1 Pseudomonas sp. GM60 | reverse complement strand
GGTGTAGTTGTTTGGTATGGAGGCGATGTTACGCCGCACAATTTTTAAGAGAACTTCATTGAATTAATGGTGACCATTGACGAAACCAATACATGGACGAAGGCCCATGTTGTCCCAGTGATGGCATCTGGCTACGCGTTGCTTGATTGGATCCACAGTGGCACCCTCAGCGCCCGTTGCACCAAGGAGCCAGGTGATCAAGGAATGAGTGGATACGTACCCAACCCCCCGAAAAACTTCCGATACGACGAAGCCAAACCCGTCGACATCCACGCCAGACGCTGGGCCGAGTACGAGAAATACGGCAAGGCACCGGCGGCGGCGAAGGAGAAAGTCCGCGTCGCATTGCGCATCGGCGTGTTCTTCGACGGGACGCTGAACAATGCGAGCAACTCGGCTTCAGGATTGTTGTGTGGCGCTCATCATCCGATTTTGCCTGCGGATGTAGATGCGAGCTGCAAGCCGTATATGGCGGATCCGGAGGGGAGTTATGGGAATGATGTGAGTAATGTTTCGAAGTTGTTTGACCTCTATCCGGAATCGAAAGACGTACAGGGCGCAGGCTCGGTCAAACTAGCTTTGCGAAGCCTCTACGTTGATGGGATAGGCACAAGCGCCGGAACCGAAGACAGCCTCCTGAATGCAGCCAGTGGGCGGGGAGCAACGGGTGTAGCGAGTAAGGTGCAGCAAGCGTTCGCGGACCTGAAGACATTGGTCAAGCGAGTAATCGAGAGTAATCCTGACAGCGAAATCACCTCGCTCACCTTTGACACGTTTGGTTTCAGTAGAGGCGCCGCTGCGGCACGGCATTTTGCAAACGAAATCGTCCGTTGCAAACAAGGGCCATTGGGAGAAGTGTTTAGAAGTAACCCCAAAGGTTTCAGCTCCAGCTTTGGCAGCCAATACAACAGCGAAATCATCATGGGTTTTGTCGGCCTGTTTGATACTGTTCCCTCTGTCGCGGGCTTTACAAATATGGGCGATATCAAAAGCCCGGTGGCTCCTGGCATTAACCTGTACCTGGACCGAAAATACTTCACCGATGTCGTGCAACTGACGGCTCGTGATGAACATCGTGCGAATTTTGCGTTGAGTAGTGTCGTTCCTGCGCATCCGGAAATTCCCCTGCCCGGTGTGCATTCCGACATTGGAGGTGGTTATCGCGAGGAAGTGGAAGAGTGTGTATTGGTGAGCCCAATGCAGGCCCTCACAATCAGTAAAGGTGAAGACATTCGTACCACCTCCATTTATCGAGACGCCCTTCAAGAGAAAGCCAAGTGGATTGCTAACGGCTGGCCAGATGCAATGCTGGAGGTTGTTACTCCCGCGCCATCTGAGTTACCGGTGGCGGAACAAGATCGTTTGGGGGGCAAAAAAATCCGAGCCTATGCGGGCTTGCAACTAAAAAGATCGGTGAGTGGAAAGTTGTCGGTGGTATCTCTGCGCTTGATGCACAAGTTGGCGAAGGAGAAAGGCGTCCAGTTTGATGATGTTCCGCAAACTCCTGAGTACGCTGTCCCGGCAGAGCTTCAATCGTTTTGTGACAACGTCCTCGCAGGTCAGTACAAACCATCACCTGAAGAAGAAAGGTTGCTTAGGCTTAAGTACATCCACATGTCTGCTAACTGGAACAACCCGATTGGCGGCAGCCGCGAACGTGGGATGAAAATCCGCTACACCAATGCTCCAACGGATGACGGAGTCCGTGTTCGCCACCCACATATTGCTGACCCAGGCTGGAGATTATTTTGATGCGAGCAATCGTCATTTTGTTGTGCGCATTGCTGGCGACAGGTTGTCAGGCAACTGAGCCATTGTCGGGCAAGGACGATCCGAAAAATCCTTGGTGGAGTCTCAGTTTCAACGAGCCGTTCTACATGAAGGTTTGGGTAGAGGACAGCGCTGTTGAAGACATCAATGGCAAGCTGTTCAACCGCACGGGCGGAGGTCGTGCATCCGGGGGAGAGCCCGAGAATGGAACCGAAGCGGCGCGTGGATGGGGTGAGCATATCGGTGGCAGTATTCGGGGAGTGGTCGGCGCTGACTTGCCTAAGCGCATATACGTACGTTGGCAGTCCATCGTCGAGCCACAAACCTATCATGCGTGGGTGGATATTCCCGAAGAGGCGCGTCAAATGATGCACGCCTCTGTGAACGAGCGTTGCGCGACGAGACCGCAGGAAGCTGCCAATTACCGGGCGGCGATGTATGTCGGATTGGCTCCCGGCGGCATTGTGCAAGTGTGGGTAGAGGATAAATGCCTGAAAACGATCAAGGTCGCACGGGCCCAGGCTGAGATAGAACCGTTAGGACCGAGTCAGGGAAAGAGCGAAGGGAAGTATGCCTATCCAGTCAGTGAAAAGGCGAAGCGCTACATCGAACAATTCGGCATCCCGTACGGCAGTTGGTAACCCCCCCCACACAAACAAAAACGGGCGCCTATCAAGGCGCCCGTTTTCATTTCGGCATAACGCAATCAAGCCTCACTAATCTGACTGACACTCGTCACCTGCCCATTCCAGACCATCTCGTAATGCGCCGCCTGAATCACCGATAAAACCGGTTTTGGCGTCATCAGCGCCCAGCAATCACTGCCGTGCATTCGCACCGAGTGGTAACGAAGCCCAGGGCAACCCACCTCTTTGACTGACTTCCCTAAACGACGGGAGTGCGTGTAATCGTCCGGATCATAAACAGGGTCGGTCATCGAAAGGGAGGTCGCATCTTTCATCCCGGCCTCCACAAAAGAGCAGGACAACCCGCGGAAAACAAACCGCTCGTAGTTGAGGCTCGGGACGTTCGACCAGTACAGGCTCTGATGATGCTTCACTTCAGCCAGTGCCGTTTCCAGGGTATCCGCCAGATACAACACTCCAAAACTGCCATCGCTGAACCGCGAGCCTGCCGGGTTGACGTGGGTAAAGGGGGCCGTCGCATAGGAGCAGCCCGGAATGCCGAACGGGATTTCACTGCGGCGAATCAGCTCAAGGCGACCCACTTCATTTTTCAGCCTCGGGTTGGTGAGCTCCTGGATCTGATACAGCACTTCAAACTCGTCCGCGTCCGCCACGTCATCAAACAAGGCCACCGGGGGGAACTTGGAATTGACCAGTCGATAGGCCTGCAATGGCTCGCCGGCAAGTGCTGCCAGTTCGCTCAGCCTCACCATTGCGCGCCCCGCAGCACGTCGATGCGCCGGAAGGTTTCATACAAGGAAATCATATCGCCCTGAGCCATGATCTCGAGCGGGGAGCGGCCGTTGAAGAATTCGTTGTCGTTGGCCATCGACGGGAAGCCGTAGACGTTTTCCGGGTTGTCGAACACCAGACGCAGCGCCGCGTGGATGTTGAGCACGAAACTGATGCGCTGCATCTGGTCCGCGTCCAGCGCCACGGCCCACTCGGGATCGCGTTGGCGGGCGCGGGTGTAGGTGCTGCGGGAGATGCGCAGGATTCGGCAAGTCTGATCGCTGGAGGCGCGCCATTTATCGAGAATGCCGACAGCGGCGCGTAGGCCGGTCACGCACTGGCTTTTGGTGAAGGCTTGTTGCTGGAGGGCAACGGCCATGTTCATGACCTCAAATTGAATCTATAGAATCAAAATTAGGTAAAAAGCATCTGTAGAGCAAGTTCGTTGCGACCAGTGGTGGCTGCTATCGTAATAAGCCTTCCGGTCGCACGAATTCAGAGGAGGCGCACCATGGACTCTTTTACCGGCGGTTGCCTGTGCGGCAACGTGCGAATTGTGGCATCCGGGCGGCCATACCGGGTTGGCCTCTGTCACTGTCTCGACTGCCGCAAGCATCATGGCGCGCTGTTTCACGCCTCCGCGATATTCCCCGAGCGTGCGGTGACGATCACCGGCGAAACCCGCGACTATGCCGGGCGTTTTTTTTGTCCACGCTGCGGCTCCTCGGTTTTCGCCCGCACCGACGACGAAGTTGAAGTGAACCTGGGATCGCTGGATGCCCCGGACCAACTGACGCCCACCTATGAAAGCTGGATCATTCGCCGCGAGCAGTGGTTGCCGCCGTTTCCGTTGACCCGCCGATACAAGCACGACCGCGAAGGCACGGGACGTTTTGAAGGGTAGCCCCCAAACCTGTAGGAGC
>NZ_AKJI01000016.1:0-6641 GCF_000282415.1 Pseudomonas sp. GM60 | reverse complement strand
GGAGCTGGCTTGCCAGCGATAGGGCCGACTCGGTGCCGGAAATCAACGCGCCTTGGGCGTCGCAACCTTGTCCCGCAGATAAACCGGCTGCGCCTCGTCCGCCACAATCGCTTCACCCCGTTCCCAGGCAAATCGCGCCAGGGTCAACAGGTCTTCGGCGTGAGGCAGCATGCCCGCGTCCTGACCGCTCAGGCTGACGGCGATGCGTTCGGCATAGCCCCAACCGGTGCCGGCGCCAAACCAGTCACCGCTGGCATCCGCCGGCAACGCCGCCACTTCCGGCGGCAATACGGCTTCCTTGCCGACCAGACGCATCTCACCCGCCGTTTCGCGGTAGCAGCCCCAGTACACTTCATCCATGCGCGCATCGATGGCGGCCGCGACCTGGCTCACACCGTGTTCGCGATACGCCCGCTGCGCCAGCACCGCGAGGTTCGACACCGGCAGGACCGGGCGATCCAGGGCAAACGCCAGGCCCTGTACCACGCCGATGGCGATACGCACGCCAGTGAATGCGCCCGGCCCACGGCCAAAAGCGATGGCATCGACCGCTTGCAAGGTGGTCCCGGCATCGGCGAGCAATTGCTGGATCATCGGCAACAGCTTCTGCGCATGCAGGCGCGGGATCACCTCGTAATGGCTCGTCACTTTGCCGTCATGCAGCAAGGCAACGGAGCAAGCTTCAGTCGCGGTGTCCAGGGCCAGCAAGGTGCTCATCGATGTTTCCGTAAGAGAGGTCAGAAAAAGTGCGCCAGTATAAACAACTACGGCCCGCAAGCGGGCCGTAGAAGATGAAGCGGTTCAGACTTTTCAGCTCAGCGCTTCAAGCACCTTGCCGGTGATCGCTTCAACCGAACCGACGCCAGCAATGTGGCTGTACTTCGGCTTGCCTTGAGCCGCCGACAGCTTCTGGTAGAAATCCACCAGTGGCTTGGTCTGCGAGTGGTAGACCGACAGGCGATGACGCACGGTTTCTTCAGTGTCGTCCTTGCGCTGCACCAGATCTTCGCCGGTCATGTCGTCTTTACCAGCAATTTTTGGCGGGTTGTAGACGGTGTGGTACACGCGGCCGCTGGCCTCGTGGACACGACGACCAGCGATACGCTGAACGATTTCTTCGTCATCGACCGCGATTTCGACCACGTGATCCAGCTCGACGCCGGCCTTCACCAGGGCTTCAGCCTGAGGAATGGTGCGCGGGAAACCGTCGAACAGGAAACCGTTGGCGCAATCCGCCTGGCTGATGCGTTCCTTGACCAGATTGATGATCAGGTCATCGGAAACCAGGCCACCGCTGTCCATGACGCTCTTGGCGATCAGGCCCAGCTCGGTGCCGGCCTTGACCGCAGCACGCAGCATGTCGCCGGTGGAGATTTGCGGGATGCCGAACTTTTCGGTGATGAACTTAGCCTGAGTACCTTTACCGGCCCCGGGAGCTCCCAGCAGAATGACGCGCATCGATGTGCTCCTCAATTTTTATATAGATAACAAAGGATTCGCCTCGTGGGGCCAATCTCAAAACAGGGTCGTGACCGCCCAAACGGCCAAAGGCTGATCAAGATACACAGCAGATCCTACGCACACAAGCCGTCGAAAGTCGGAGAAACCCGCGCCTTGCGTGACCTTGCGACGGGGTACCCCAAGTCGCAACCCCATCATTAAGTGTCGCCTTGCAGCACTTTCCAACCCCGCGCAAACCGGCACTCGACGCCTGCGTCGAGTGCCCGAACCCACGACGAAAACCTTAGCCGGTATTTCGCAAACCGGCGGCAATCCCCGCCACAGACACCAGCAACGCCTGTTCTACCGGGCTGCCCTGCGCCACTTCCTGCAGGCGCGAACGTGCCAGCAACTCAGCCTGCAATAGATGAAGCGGGTCGAGGTAGGTGTTGCGCAAGCGGATGAATTCGAGGGTAGCTGGGCTATGTGCCAGTAGCTGCGACTGACCGGTCAACCCCAGAACAATCGAACACGCCTGCGACAATAGGTCGCGTAAGTGCGCACCCAAAGGCAGCAGATCCGGCTCGACCAGCCGCTCATCGTAGGAGCGGGCGATATCCGCGTCGGCCTTGGCCAGGACCATCTCCAGCATATCGATGCGCGTGCGGAAAAACGGCCACTGCTCGCGCATTTGCCCCAGCAGCTCGCCTTCGCCGCGCGCCAGCGCCTTGCTTAACGCGGCTTCCCAGCCGAGCCAGGCCGGCAACATCAAGCGGGTCTGGGTCCAACCGAAGATCCATGGGATCGCCCGCAGGCTTTCGATCCCGCCGGCGCGGCGCTTGGCCGGGCGACTGCCCAGTGGCAGGCGCCCCAACTCCTGCTCCGGGGTGGACTGGCGGAAATACTCGACGAATTGCGGATTTTCCCGCACCACGGCGCGGTAAGCACTGACACCGTCTGCCGCCAATTCGTCCATCAAATGGCGCCAGGCGGGTTGCGGTGGTGGCGGTGGCAACAACGTCGCCTCCAGCACCGCCGCCAGGTACAGGTTGAGATTTTGCTCGGCGATGTCCGGCAGGCCGAATTTGAAACGAATCATTTCCCCCTGCTCGGTGGTGCGGAAACGCCCCGCCACCGACCCCGGCGGCTGCGACAGAATCGCCGCGTGCGCCGGACCGCCACCACGCCCCACGGTGCCACCGCGACCGTGGAACAACAGCAGTTCCACTTGCTGCTCGCGGCAGATGTCGACCAGACGTTCCTGCGCCCGATATTGCGCCCAGGCCGCCGCCGTGGTGCCGGCGTCCTTGGCCGAGTCGGAATAGCCGATCATCACTTCCTGCGGCCCTTGCAGGCGCGCGCGATAACCCGGCAGCAGCAACAGTTTTTCAATCACCGGGCCGGCGTTATCAAGGTCGGCAAGGGTTTCGAACAGCGGCACCACGCGCATCGGCCGCAATACACCAGACTCTTTGAGCAACAGTTGCACGGCCAGCACGTCGGAAGCGGCGCCGGCCATGGAGATCACGTACGAACCAAGCGAAGCGCCAGGTGCGGCGGCGATTTCCCGGCACGTGGCGAGCACTTCAGCGGTGTCGGCGGAGGGTTTGAAGTAAGTCGGCAACAACGGCCGACGGTTGTTCAACTCGCGCATCAGGAAGGCGATGCGCTCCTCTTCGCTCCAGTCTTCGTAGCGCCCAAGGCCGAGGTAATCGGTGATTTCCGTCATCGCCGCCGTGTGACGAGACGAGTCCTGACGCACATCGAGGCGCACCAGGAACAAGCCGAAGGTCACCGCACGACGCAGGCAATCGAGCAGCGGCCCATCAGCGATCACGCCCATGCCGCACTCATGCAGCGACTGGTAGCAGAGCTCCAGCGGGTCGAGCAAATCGCGGTTGTTTTGCAGCACATCGGCGGGGGCCGGCGTGGCGGTCGTCAAGGAAGTGTGGGCCCAGCTTCGAGTGGCGCGCAGGCGTTCACGCAGCTGTTTAAGGACGGCACGATAGGGTTCGGCGCTGTCGCCGGCCTTGGCTTTCAGCGCGTCGCTGGCCTGTTGCATCGACAGCTCGGCGGCGAGGTGATCGACATCGCGCACGTACAGATCGGCGGCCATCCAGCGTGCCAGCAGCAACACCTCACGGGTCACGGCAGCCGTCACGTTGGGGTTGCCATCACGGTCGCCGCCCATCCACGAAGCAAAGCGAATCGGCGCGGCTTCCAGCGGCAAATGCAGGCCGGTGGCGTCATGCAGGGCTTTATCGGCCTTGCGCAAATAGTTCGGGATCGCTTGCCACAGCGAATGCTCGATCACCGCGAAACCCCATTTGGCTTCGTCCACCGGAGTCGGGCGGGTGCGACGGATTTCTTCGGTGTGCCAGGCTTCGGCGATCAGGCGCTGCAATTTCGATTGAATCTGCTCGCGCTCGGCGCTGGTCAGGTCACGGTGATCCTGAGCGGCAAGTTGCGCGGCGATGGCGTCGTACTTCTGGATCAGCGTGCGGCGCGCGACTTCGGTCGGGTGCGCAGTCAACACCAGTTCGATTTCCAGGCGCCCCAGCTGTCGTGCCAGGGATTCGGCCGCATGACCTTCGGCCAGCAGGCGCGTTAGCAACTCCGGCAACACGCGCGCCTCGAACGGCGCGGGCTGAGATTCTTCGCGGCGATGGATCAGTTGATATTGCTCAGCGATGTTGGCTAGGTTGAGAAACTGGTTGAACGCCCGCGCCACCGGCAGCAACTCGTCTTCGCTCAGTTGATTGAGGCTCGCGCTCAGTTCGGCGTCCATCGAACCGCGACGGTCGGCCTTGGCGCCTTTGCGGATCTGCTCGATCTTGTCGAGAAAATCGTCCCCGTACTGTTCACGAATGGTGTTGCCCAACAGCTCACCCAACAGGTGAACATCCTCGCGCAAGCGTGCATCAATATCGGTCATCAGCCGTTCTCCAGCGAAAAATCCGGGGGTGCCTTGTGGTTTAAGAGTGCCGTCGTAAAGCGCTTCTTACAAGCACACGACGAAGGGACTTTAAACCCCGGGCACGCAAGCTAGTCTGAAGAGTAAGCCGCACAACGGCTTTCGCCGGCCATGGCCGGACACTTACCCGGCCTGCTACGAACAGGCGTGCCATGAGGTTTTTATGAAAATCCGCGAGCTTGCCCATCATTGGGAAGAAAACGCCAAGGGTCGCCTGACCGACACCGGCTACTCGATTCATCTGGATGTGGAAGCCGCCGCGCGCTTGGCGGCGATCATCGAGATGTACCCCAAGCGGCACCCTGAAGAACTGCTCGGCGAGTTGATCGGCGCGGCGCTCGAAGAGCTGGAAAAGAGCTTTCCGTACGTGAAGGGCTCGACCATCGTGGCCACCGACGAAGAAGGCGATCCGCTGTACGAAGACATCGGCCCGACCCCGCGTTTTCTCGCGCTGTCCCGGCGGCATTTGCACGATTTGTCGTCTGGTGAGGACAAGCAAAAGCACTGAGTTCACCGCAGAACCTGTGGGAGCGGGCTTGCTCGCGAAGGCGGTGTGTCAGTCAACTCAAATGTCGACTGTTAAACCGCCTTCGCGAGCAAGCCCGCTCCCACATTGGATTGCAGCCCCCTTCAACAATTGCGTGTTTCCGCCTTTGGAATACCCTCTCCTATCGCCAAAGTTCCCGATTTAGAGCCTTGTCCGTTCGGTCAAAGTTTTTTCGGGCGACAGGCCATCTTCTCTGAACTTTTAAAAAATGCCTCGGGTCGTAACCAGTAACCACGCCTGGGACGGCCGTTTCAAAACGCTTCGAAAATTGATGGTTGCGGCTCCTTGCCCAGGATGGATGTTCAGTTTTTCAGGAGTTATTCCAATGGAGTTGAAGACCATGAAGATCAACACTGCCAAGCCCGCTTCCACCCCCCTGCGCAGCCTGAAACTGGCCGCCCTGGCCATCGGCAGCAGCCTGGTTCTGGCCGGTTGCGCCGGTAACCCGCCGACTGAGCAATACGCCGTGACCCAATCGGCCGTGAACAGCGCCGTCAGCGCGGGCGGCACCGAATTCTCGGCGGTTGAGATGAAGTCCGCCCAGGACAAGCTCAAACAAGCCGAAATCGCGATGCACGACAAAAAGTACGACGAAGCCCGAGTGCTCGCCGAACAGGCCGAGTGGGACGCGCGCGTCGCCGAACGCAAAGCCCAGGCGATCAAAGCCGAACAGGCGGTGAAGGACTCTCGGATAGGGGTTCAGGAACTGCGTCAGGAAAGCCGGCGCACCGTGCAATAAGCGCCGCCACGACGTACTTCTTACTCGACTTAAAAGGACGATACCCACATGCGCAATCAATTGATGATCCCTGCCCTGCTGGCCGCAAGCGTAGCTCTGGCTGCCTGCTCCACGCCGCCTAACGCGAACCTTGAACAGGCCCGCACCAACTACAGCGGCCTGCAAGCCAACCCGCAGGCGAGCAAAGTCGCGGCACTGGAAACCAAGGACGCCAGCGATTACCTGGACAAGGCCGACAAGGCTTATCTGGACAAGCGAGACGCGAACGAGGTCGATCAACTGGCCTACCTGACCAATCAGCGTGTTGAAGTGGCGAAGCAAACCATCGCCCTGCGCACCGCTGAAGCCAATCTGAAGAATGCTGCGGCACAGCGCGCCCAGGCACGTCTGGATGCTCGCGATGCGCAGATCAAGCAGTTGCAGGACAGCCTGAACGCCAAGCAGACCGATCGCGGTACGCTGGTAACCTTTGGTGATGTGTTGTTCGCAACCGACCGTGCCGACCTGAAGTCCAGCGGCCTGGCGAACATCAACAAACTGGCGCAGTTCCTTCAGGAAAACCCGGACCGCAAGGTGATCGTCGAAGGCTACACCGACAGCACCGGCACGGCGTCGCACAACCAGTCGCTGTCCGAGCGTCGCGCCGGTTCCGTGCGCATGGCACTGGTGAAAATGGGCGTTGATCCTGCGCGCATCGTTGCCCAGGGTTATGGCAAGGAATACCCGGTTGCTGAAAACGGCGACGCTTCGGGTCGAGCCATGAACCGCCGTGTAGAAGTGACTATCTCCAACGACAACCAGCCAGTGATCCCGCGTTCGGCGGTGAGCGCCAACTAAGCTTCATGCCGTAACGTAAAAGCCCCGCCTGATCGGATCAGGCGGGGCTTTTTGTTTTCGCGGTTTGGCAGAACACCGCGTCGCGTCCATCGCCAGCAAGCCGG
>NZ_AKJI01000015.1:0-9694 GCF_000282415.1 Pseudomonas sp. GM60 | reverse complement strand
TCCTCGAAAGGGTCACGTCGAAAGTTTTGTGAAACTCTTAAAACATTTCGAAGCGTGAAACTCAAACGAGGTGAAAGTAATTTTCGTAGAGGGGTAAGGGTTGTCGCGCAGAGGTATGCGAGGTCGGTGAATATGAAAATCAGGCAGGCGGACTTTCATCCATTCCCCTGTAGGAGCGAGACCGGCTTGCCGGCGATGGGCGTCAACGATAACGCGCACTTCCTGAATCAACGCGTTGTCTGAACGTTTTTCGCGAGCAGGCTCGCTCCTACAGGGAATGGCCGCAGCCCAGAGGATTGATAGATCAGTCGTGATTCACCCGTGCGCGCCTGAGCAACTTCTTGCAGCGTTCGGACAAGTGCAGCACCCGCAGGTGCTTGCCGGCCTTGGCGTAACGTTCGCGCAGGGTCTTCAGCGCCGCGATGGCCGAGTAGTCGACGAAGCTCAGGTGACGGCAATCAATCGTCACCACGGACGGGTCATTGGCAGGGTCGAACTGGTTGAGAAACGGTGTAGTCGAGGCAAAAAACAGCGTGCCATGCAGCAGGTAAAGCTTGCTGCCGTCGGTTTCGAGGTGACTGTCGGCATACAGCTCGCGGGCCTGCTGCCAGGCAAAGTTGAGCGCTGCAATGATGATCCCGCAGAGCACGGCGGTGGCCAGGTCGGTGAACACCGTGATGACCGTCACGGCGACGATCACCAGCACGTCGTTCAGCGGCACCTTGTTGACGACCCGCAACGATGCCCAGGCAAACGTCTGTTGCGACACCACGAACATCACCCCGACCAATGCGGCCAGCGGAATGCGCTCGATCAGCGGCGACAAGAACAAAATGAACAGCAGAATCAGCACACCGGCCACCACGCCGGAAAGCCGACCTCGGCCGCCGGAGCTGAGGTTGATCACGGTCTGGCCGATCATCGCGCAGCCGCCCATGCCGCCAAACACACCGGAGACCATGTTGGCCGCGCCCAGCGCCACACACTCACGATCCGGGAAGCCACGGCTCTCGGTGATTTCGTCGGTCAGGTTCAGGGTCAGCAGGGTTTCCAGCAGGCCGACCAGCGCCATCAATATCGCGTAGGGGGCGATGATGCGCAGGGTGTCCAGCGTCCACGGAATGTCTGGCAAGGCCAGCGTCGGCAAGCCACCGGCGATGTGCGCCATGTCGCCCAGGGTGCGAGTCGGCAAGCCTAGTAGATACACCGCCAGCCCGACGCCCAGAATCGCCACCAGCGCTGGCGGCACGGCACGGGTCAGGCGCGGCAGCAGATAGACAATCGCCATCGTCAGCGCCACCAATCCGCTCATCACATAAAGCGGTGAGCCGCTGAGCCAGTTGTCACCACTCTTGAAGTGTTCCAGTTGCGCCAGCGCGATGATGATCGCCAGGCCGTTGACGAAGCCGAGCATCACCGGATGCGGCACCATCCGTACCAGCTTGCCGAGCTTCAGCAACCCGAACGCCAGCATGATCAACCCGCCCAGCAACACCGTCGCGAGCAAGTACTGCACACCGTGCTGCACCACCAGCGCGACGATCACCACGGCCATCGAACCGGCCGCGCCCGACACCATGCCCGGTCGGCCGCCGAACAGCGCGGTCAGGGTGCAAATGATGAATGCGCCGTACAGGCCCATCAGCGGATTGAGGTGAGCCACCAGCGCGAAGGCGATGCATTCTGGCAATAAGGCGAAGGATGTGGTGAGCCCGGCCAGGACATCGGCGCGCAGACGGTTTGCTTTCATGGGGAGGACTGGACACAACTGGGGAAGAGGGGGCGGATGGTACGGAATTGAGGGCGGCCCGGCCAGTTGTGGTGGTGCTGAAGACGCCTTCGCGGGCAAGCCTCGCTCCTACAGGGGTTATGTCGCTCACCCATTTTGTGAACGACACAACCCTTGTAGGAGCGAGGCTTGCCCGCGAAGAACGATGACGCGGTCTAAAGCGAACTCAAACCATCTCGTCCCGAATCCACTCAACCACCGAAGTCCGCTTCGGCACCCAACCCAGCAACTCCCGCGCATGCTTGCCGCGCACCCGACTGTTGGAACCCAAACCATAGTTGGCCATTTCATAACCCCACTCGGCTTCGGCCTCTTTCAACGGCCAGTCTTGCGGCTCAGCGAGATTCAACGCCTGGGCAATCGCCGTGGTCATGTCGACGAACGACGCTTCACCGCTCTCAACGAAATAGAACGTGCCCGGTATGTTTTTGGTCAGCGCCAGCAGATACAGGGACACCACGTCTTCGATGTGCACGTTGGACCAGATGTTCTGGCCGGTGCCGACATGCCGAACCACGCCACTTTTGCGTGCCTGTTTCAGCAGGCGCGGCAACTGCACGCTGTCGCGCTTGACGCCCAGGCTGTGGCCGTAGATCAGCGTGTTACAGATGACCGCCGAGTTCACCCCGTCGTTCGCCGCATCGAGGATCAGGTTGTCGATGGCCACGCGGGCCGCCTTGTCGACAGTAGGCTCCGGCAGCGTGTCTTCGTAATAAATGGCGTCGCCGAACTGGCCACCCGACGCATCGCCGACAATGCTCGAACCACTGGTGTGCAGGAACACCTTGTTGGAACCGCGCAAGGCATTGACCAAGGCTTCCACCGCGCCGCGATGGTCGCTGCTGGCGGCGTTGATCACCGCGTCGGCAGCGCGGGCCTGTTCGGCCAATAGTGCGCTGTCGTCAAGAGTGCCGATCACCGGAGTGATGCCCAACGCGCTCAGCTCATTGGCTTGTTCGCTGCTGCGCACCAGGCCGGTGACCTTGTGGCCAGCGCGAACCAGGCCCGTAGCGATGGAGCCGCCGATGAAACCTGCAGCGCCGGTAACGAATACGTTCATGGAGAAACTCCCTGCGTGAATAAGTGATGCAACGAGTATCAAGCAGTCATCACGACTGAAAAATCCCCGTTGACCCAATTCACTCTTGCGCAGGAATCATGAATCAACCTTCAAAATCCGCATTCGCGTACACCGCCAATTTGCCCTGGATAAAGTCCAGGAAGCACTGAATCCGCAGGGCCAGTTGCGAGTTGCGGTAATACACCGCGTTGATCGGCTGGCGATAACCGCTGTTGAAATCCGCCAGCAGCACTTTCAGGCGCCCGGCACGGATGTCTTCGATGGTCATGAAATGCGACAGGCTGGCAATGCCCTGACCTTCCAGCGCCAGGTGCCTGATCGTCTCGCCGCTGGACGCGCTGATCGACGCCTGAATCGGCCAGCGATCGCCATGCACATAACGCAGCGGCCATTGGTTGAGGCCTTCATTGTGGGTGAAGCCCAACAGCGCGTGCCCGCTCAGGTCCTCGACCACCAGCGGTGTGCCGTGTTGCTCAAGGTAAGCCGGGCTGGCGACGATGTGCAGCGGGCTGCAACCCAGCGAACGGGCGTGCAGGGTCGAGTCGGCCAGCGTGCCGATGCGGATGGCAATGTCGGTGCTTTGTTCGAGCAGGTCGATGATCAGGTCGTTGCTGTTGAGTTCGAGCTGGATGTCCGGGTAGAGCCGGCGGAACTCGTCGATGTACGGCACGATGGCGTGCAGCATGAACGGCGAGGCGGCGTTGATCCGCAGACGCCCGGACGGGGTTTGCTGACGTGAACTGAGGCGCTCTTCAAGCTCCTCCATCTGATCGAGTATCAGTTTGGCGTGCTCGAAGAAATACTTGCCCTCCTCCGTCAGGTCCATGCGCCGCGTGGTGCGGTTGATCAGCGTGGTATCGAGCTTGGCCTCCAGCCGCGACAGCGTGCGGCTGACCGCCGAAGGCGTCTGCCCGACCTGTTCGGCCGCAGCGGAAATCGATCCGCACTCAATCACGCAGACGAAAATCTGCAACTCATCGGATCTGGCTTTCACCTGTGTTCCTTATCGCTTTTTGTAGGAGCCAGCTCGCTGGCGATGGCGTCCGCGAAGACGCCATCGCCGGCAAGCCGGCTCCTACAGGTTTTGGTTACAGGTATCGATAGTAGCCGAACCTTATGCCTTCAGGCCGAACACCTCGCTCAGGTGCTGCTCATAACGCGCCACATCACCTTCGATGTTCGGGCGTTTCATCACATCAACCGCCAGGAACGTCGGCAAACCGGTCATGCCGAGGAATTCGTTGGCCTTGTGGAACGGGAAGTACACCGCGTCCACGCCCTTGCCTTCGAAGAAGTCGGTCGGGTCGTCGAAGGCTTGCTGCGGCGCGTTCCAGGTCAGCGACAACATGTATTGCTTGCCCTGCACCAAACCACCGCTGCCGTACTTTTGCGAAGCATCGGAACGGGTGCGGCCGTCACTGGCGTAGAGGCTGCCGTGGCCTTCGGTGAAGACTTCGTCGATGTACTTTTTCACGGTCCACGGCGCGCCCATCCACCAGCCCGGCATTTGATAAATGATCACGTCGGCCCAGAGGAATTTGGCAACTTCTTCAGCGACGTCGTAGCCCTCGTCGATGAAGGTGGTTTTCACGTCAACGCCGCCGCGATCCAGCACGCTCAACGCGGCTTCATGCAAGGTGGTGTTGTAACGGCCATCGGAGTGCGCAAACTTTTTGCCGCCATTGAGCAACAGTACTTTTTTCATGAGAAGTCTCGGAAGGGTCAGAAAGTGGATGGCGGCAGGTTAGCGACCGGCCTCGCGCGGAATAAGCCCTGAATTCGCAAAATTCATTTGACCTATACGCACGAATCAACAGGCGATTGTTGCCATAAACTGGCGCCGATTCTGACTTTGAGGAGACTCCTGATGAGTGAAATACAAGGCTTCATCCTGCACGCCAAAACCCGCCCGGAAAAATCCGACGCCTTCGAAGCGTTCTTCCGCGGCTATGTCGAAGCGAGTCGCGCCGAGCCTGGCTGCATCGAGTACCACATGCTGCGCGACAAACAGGACCCGACGCTGTTTATCTTCTTCGAGATCTGGCAATCCCAGGCGCACCTCGACGTGCACTCGAACCTGCCGCACATGAAGCAGTTCCTCGAACAGCGCGATGAATTCCTGGAACAGGATTTCGACATCCGTGCCATCGAGATGCTCAGCCCGTCGTCCGCTACCCGCTGATCAGCAAGTGGCCGCCGAGCACACCGAGGCCGATGAAGAACACGCGTTTGAACAGCACGGCGCTGATCCGCTGGCGCAGCCATTGCCCGAGCAACATGCCGAGCACCGCCGGGATCAGCGCCAGCAATGACGCGCTCAATTCGCCACCGCCCAGCGCCCCGCGCCACAACAGGCCGGCAGCGAGGGCGAGGGTCGATACGGTGAACGACAGGCCCAGCGCCTGCACCAGTTCATCCTTGTTCAAACCCAGTGCTTGCAGATACGGCACCGCCGGAATCACGAAGACGCCGGTGGCGGAGGTGATGACGCCGGTCAGCACGCCGCACAGCGGACCGAGCCTGCGCTCGGCCTGAGTGCCGACGCGCAAAGTCGGCAGGAACAAACCGCTCAACGCATAGAGCAGCAATGCCGCGCCCAACCCCCGCACCACCCAATGACCACCCGCCATGCCGATCCACACCGTCCCGGCACCGGTGCCGATGAAGATCGCCAGCAGCATCGGCCACAGCCGCCTGACCAGCCCATGCAAATGCCCGCCAAATGCCAATTGCCAGACGTTGGTCAGGGTCGCCGGAATGATCAGCAGCGCCGCAGCCTGCGACGGTGCCATAGCCAGACCGAGCAGGCCCATGGCGATGGTTGGCAGGCCGAGGCCGATCACGCCTTTGATCATGCCGGCCAGAAGGAAGGTGGCGATGACCAGCAGAGAAAGGGCCAGACCAAGGTTTTGGTAGAACGTGGCGAGTGTATTCATGGGCTGATCCTGCGCCTGGATTGGCCGTGTGAAAATTCGCCATATACTGAGGATGCCTCTTGTTTTGATAGAGGCTTAAAAAGTTGTCGATGCTTCTGGCGTCTTCGCGGGCAAGCCTCGCTCCTACAGGGGTTGCGCAAATCGTGTAGGAGCGAGGCTTGCCCGCGAAGGCGTCCGTCCAGACAACACACCTCCCGAGGCTGTACCGATGCACTTCGACCTGACCGACCTAAGCCTCTACCTGAACATCCTCGACACCGGCAACATCACCGCCGGCGCCGCGCGCAGCCATTTATCCCTGGCGGCGGCGAGCGCGCGAATCCGCGCGATGGAGGCTTCGCTCGGCATCGACTTTCTGGAACGCGGTCGGCGCGGCGTCACCCCCACGTCCACCGGAAAAGCCCTCGCGCAACACGCCCGGCTGCTGCTGCAACACGCCGACCGCATGCAGCAGGACCTGGCCGAATACGCCAAAGGCGTCAAAGGTCAGGTGCGTTTGTTATGCAACACCACAGCAATCACCGAGTACCTGCCGGAAGTGCTGGCGGACTTCCTCTGCCGCCATCCCAACCTCGACATTGATCTGCAGGAATTACCGAGCCTGCGCATCGTCCATGCACTGCATCAGGGTGCGGCGGACCTTGGCATCGTCTCCGACGCCGTCGACACCCACGCCCTCGAAACCCAGCCCTTTCGCGACGATCCGCTGGTGCTGATCATGCCATTCGGGCATCCATTGGCTGACGGCGCAATACCGAGCTTCAGCGAGACGCTGCATCACGATTACGTCGGCCTGAGTGCCAACAGCGCACTGGCGGTATACCTCGAAGAACAGGCGCTGCACGCGGGCGTGCGCATGCAGATCCGCATCCGTGCGGAAGGCTTCGACGGGGTGTTTCGCATGGTCGCTCGCGGCGCCGGGCTGGCGATTGTGCCGCTTGCGGCGATTGAGCGCCGGGCCGTCGATCAACCGTTCAAGCACGTTGCCCTGCAGGAAGCCTGGGCGCAGCGCAAACTGCTGCTGTGCGCCCGCTCGTTTGCTGGCCTGCCCGGTTACGCCAGAGCCTTGCTCGATGCGTTGTGCGCTGCAAACCGGGCCGGGAGCCTTTGAAAACCAGTGTTTGGCCCAACAGGCACCTGTATGACGAAGGCTGCGAAGAGTAATATCTGCCCTTTCAAATCAAGCCTGGCCACAACAACCAAAAGGGAACCAGATGGCGGATGAAATCTTGCAACAGGCAACGCTCAAGCGGGGGTTGAAAAATCGGCACATTCAACTGATCGCATTGGGCGGCGCCATTGGTACGGGGCTGTTCCTGGGCTCCGCCGGAGTGCTCAAGTCCGCCGGACCGTCGATGATCCTTGGCTATGCGATTGCCGGTTTCATCGCGTTCCTGATCATGCGCCAACTGGGCGAAATGATTGTCGAGGAACCCGTGGCCGGCTCGTTCAGCCACTTCGCGCACAACTACTGGGGCGGCTTTGCCGGTTTCCTGTCCGGCTGGAACTACTGGGTCCTGTATGTGCTGGTGGGCATGGCCGAGCTGACCGCCGTCGGCAAGTACGTGCAGTTCTGGTGGCCGGAGGTGCCGACCTGGGTCAGCGCGGCGGTGTTCTTTGTGCTGGTCAACCTGATCAATACGCTGAACGTCAAAGTCTTCGGCGAGATGGAGTTCTGGTTCGCGATCATCAAGGTCGTGGCCATCATCGGCATGATCCTCCTGGGCTGCTACATGCTGTTCAGCGGCACCGGCGGCCCACAAGCATCGGTGAGCAACCTGTGGAGCCACGGCGGTTTCTTCCCCAATGGCACCAACGGTTTGCTGATGGCGATGGCGTTCATCATGTTCTCCTTCGGTGGCCTGGAGCTGGTCGGCATCACCGCCGCTGAAGCCAGCGAACCGCGCAAGGTCATTCCCAAGGCCATCAACCAGGTGGTTTATCGGGTGCTGATCTTCTACGTCGGCGCACTCACCGTGTTGCTGTCGTTGTACCCGTGGGACCAACTGCTGCAGACACTGGGCGCTTCGGGCGATGCCTACAGCGGCAGTCCGTTCGTGCAGATTTTCGCCCTGATCGGCAGCGACACCGCCGCGCAGATCCTCAACTTCGTGGTGCTCACCGCCGCGCTCTCGGTCTACAACAGCGGCGTGTACTGCAACAGCCGCATGCTCTACGGCCTGGCCGAGCAAGGCGACGCGCCCAAAGTGCTGATGAAGTTGAACAAGCAAGGCGTTCCGTTGCTGGCACTGGGCGTTTCGGCGTTGATCACGATGCTGGCGGTGCTGGTCAACTACGTCGCACCGCATGAAGCGCTTGAGTTGTTGTTTGCCCTGGTGGTCGCGTCCTTGATGATCAACTGGGCGCTGATCAGCCTCACGCATTTGAAGTTCCGCAAGGCCATGGTCCAGCGCGGCATCGTGCCTGGCTTCAAGGCTTTCTGGTCGCCGTACACCAACTACCTGTGCCTGGCGTTCATGGCCGTGATCATCTGCGTTATCTGGATGATCCCGCCGGTGCGCGCCTCGGTGTACGCCATGCCGGTGTGGGTGTTGCTCATCTACGGTTGCTATCGGTTGCGCATGGCCAGGCACCGAAAGCTGTCTGTGACTCAGTAATCGCGTAAAAAAAACGCCCCGGCATTCGATGAATGCCGGGGCGTTTTTTATGGCGAGCGCAGTGAATCCAGCGTTTCTGGATACCTCGATGTCGAGCACAGACAACTGACGCCGCATCAAGCCCGATAGGGTGCGACTTCAGTTCTCCATCACGCTCGGAGTCATCATGTCCGCACCGATTACCGTTCTTCGCGACACCCACCCGCTGCCAGTGCTCGACGCCTGCAAATGGGAAAAACTCGAAGGCGATCCGCACACCGTCAACCTCAACGCCTACACCAGCGAAGACGGCAGCAAGATCATGGGCACCTGGATCTGCACGCCGGGCAAGTGGTATGTGGAATACGTGAAGTGGGAATACTGCGATTTCCGCGAGGGTTACTGCATCATCACCCCGGAAGGAAAGGAGCCGATCCATCTGCGTGCCGGTGATATTTTCGTCATCGAGCCGGGGATGAAAGGCACGTGGGAAGTGGTTGAAACCGTGCGCAAGTATTTCGTGTTTGCCTGATGCAAAAAAACCGGGAGATCACCCGACGTGATTTCCCGGTAAATGTCGATGCGCACACACCGCTCCTGTAGGAGCCAGCTTGCTGGCGAAAAACTCGAGAGCAACGCGGGGGGTCAGATTCCCCGCGTTATCGTTAACGACCATCGCGAGCAGGCTCGCTCCCACAGGTTGAAGCAGGTCGTTATTGCGGTTTGCGATAGCTGTTGATGATCGCCGAGAAGTCTTTACCCCCCTCCCCACGCTGGCTCATCGCTTGATACAACTGCTGGGCCACCGCGCCAAGCACCACCGGTTGGTGCGCCTGACGCGCAGCTTCCGTGGCAAGTCCCAGATCCTTGAGCATCAGCTCGGCACCAAAACCACCGGTATAACCTCGCGACGCAGGTGCCGTTTCGACGATGCCCGGCCACGGGTTGTACATCTCCGAACTCCAGCAGCGCCCCGTGGAACTGTTGATGATCCCGGCCAGCACCGACGTGTCGATCCCAAGAGCATCACCGAGTGCCATGGCTTCGCTGACGCCAACCATGGAGATCGCCAGCAGCAGATTGTTGCAGATCTTGGCGATTTGCCCGGTGCCGACCTCGCCACAATGGACAATGTTGCGACCCATCTGCGCCAGCACCGGTTGCAGGGTGGCAAACAGTTCAGGCGTGGCGCCGACCATGAAGGTCAGGGTCCCGGCTGCTGCACCGCCAGTGCCACCCGACACCGGCGCATCGGCCATGGCCACGCCTTGCTTGGCAGCGGCTGCCGCCA
>NZ_AKJI01000014.1:0-16414 GCF_000282415.1 Pseudomonas sp. GM60 | reverse complement strand
AAAAAAAGCCTATCTGCCGCAACGTTTTCTCGGGGAGGCCGTGTATGCCTGATTTGGTCCTGGACGGCCGCACCCTACGGGTCGCCGAAGGTACGACTGTCGCCGCAGCATTAGCCTTGGCCAGCGACGGTTGCAGTCGCACTTCGGTCAGCGGTCAGCGGCGCGCACCGCTGTGCGGCATGGGCATCTGCCAGGAATGCCGGGTGACCATCGACGGACGCCGCCGACTGGCCTGCCAGACGCTGTGTCATGACGGCATGCAGGTGCGGACACGACCATGAACGAATTCGCCGATTTGCTGATCATCGGTGCCGGCCCCGCCGGTATGAGCGCCGCCCTCGCCGCCGCACCCAGTGGCGCCCGCATTATCGTGCTCGACGACAACCCGTTGCCGGGAGGCCAGATCTGGCGCGACGGGCCTCAGGCCAGCCTGCCGAATCAGGCACGGCAGATGCGCGAGCGCCTGCACGCCAACAGCAATATTCGACACTACAGCGGCACTCGTGTGATCGCCTGTTCCGCCCCCAAACAATTACTGGTGGAAGACGCCGATCACGGATGGCTGATCGGCTACGACAAACTGATTCTGTGCACCGGCGCCCGTGAGTTGCTGCTGCCCTTCCCCGGCTGGACATTGCCGGGTGTGACGGGGGCCGGAGGACTCCAGGCATTGATCAAGGGCGGCCTGCCGGTGCAGGACGAACGCGTGGTGATCGCCGGCAGCGGACCGTTGTTGCTGGCCAGTGCGGCCACCGCGAAACACAACGGCGCCAACGTGCTGAGCATTGCCGAGCAAGCCTCCTCGGTTGCGGTCGCCGGGTTCGCCCTGCAACTGCCGCGCTGGCCGGGCAAGCTTGTGCAATCCTTCAGCCTGTTTGATCGTCATTACCGCACCGGCTCCCACGTCGTGGCAGCCTTGGGTAATGAACGGCTGGAAGGTGTGCGTCTGCGGCAACAGGGCAAAATCGTCGAACTGGCCTGTGATCGCCTGGCCTGTGGTTTCGGCCTGATTCCCAATATTCAACTCGGTCAGGCGCTGGGTTGCGCACTCGACGGCACGGCGCTCGCGGTCGATGCCTGGCAAGCCACGAGCCTTGCCGATCACTACGCCGCAGGTGAATGCACCGGTTTCGGTGGCAGTGAACTGGCGTTGGTCGAAGGTGCCATTGCCGGGCATGCCGCCGTCGGTAACACCGCAGCGGCACGCCAATTGTGGCCACGTCGGACGCGTTGGCAGGGTTTCGCCAAGGCGTTGAACAACGCGTTCAGCCTCAACCCGCACCTCAAGTCACTGGCGCAGGCCGACACGCTGGTCTGTCGCTGCGAAGACGTGCCCTACGCGGCACTGGCCGGGCACGTTGACTGGCGCGGGGCAAAACTGGCCAGTCGTTGTGGCATGGGCGCCTGTCAGGGGCGAGTGTGTGGCGGCGCCTTGCAGTATCTGTTCGACTGGCAACCCTCGGCCCCGCGACCGCCGTTCAGCCCGGCACGTATCGAAACCCTGATGTGCCTGGACGACACCCCGCCCGCGTAAACGCTCGCTCCGGGGTTTCGGGGGCACTGCCGAGTCTTTATGATCCCGGTAGTTGCCACCAGGCCCCCAGCGCTATGTTCCCCTCACTCAATCAGTTCAAACCCTGCGATTTGCCCACGCTGCTGAGCAGTCTGCAGCCCATCGCGACGCTGCTCGACACCCTGGCGGACGTGGTGTTCTTCATTAAGGACAGCGAGGCGCGCTATGTCTTCGTCAACCAGACCCTGGCTCGACGGTGTGGTTTCAAGCACAGCGGGCAACTGCTCGGGCTGACGGCAGACCAGGTCTTCCCGGCACGATTTGGCCCGCTGTACACCGAGCAGGATCGGCGCGTGCTGTCCACCGGCCGTGAACTGGCGGATCAACTGGAACTGCACCTGTATTTCGGCAACCAGCCAGTCTGGTGCCTGACCCACAAACTCGCCCTGCATGACGAACAAGGGCGGATCGTCGGCCTCGCCGGCATTTCCCGCGACCTGCAACTGCCCCAGTCCAACCATCCGGCGTTCCAGAAACTGGCAGCGGTGGACGCACACATCCGCCGACATTTCGCCCGACCGATCAGCCTGGCCGAACTGACGGCCATCGCCGGTTTCTCTGTGGCGCAACTGGAACGCCATTGCAAACGGGTGTTCCAGCTCACGCCACGGCAGATGATCCACAAGTCCCGCCTGGAGGAAGGCTCGCGCCTGTTACTCGACACCGACCTGCCGATCACCGAAATCGCCCTGCGCTGCGGCTACACCGACCACAGTGCGTTCAGCCGCCAATTCCGCGCCCTCACCAGTCTTTCGCCCAGCCAGTACCGCGATAGCCGTCGTTAAAATGTTCCTTTAAGGGGCGCTGCGCACCCTACGTGCTCCCTTCCGTAACACCTCCTCGACCGACACCGTCGTAGCGTTGCCCCGCTCGCTTGCGCTGAGCCGCCCTGCGTCAAGGGTGGGCAAAAATTCGGCGGCAAAAGCAAAAACGGCACGGCCATTGCTATTGTTAATATCGTATACGAAATCCCCAATACGATATTCAACAGCACTTCCACAGAACGAGGCCTCTATGAAAAACCCCGCATTTGCCGTAGCCCTCAGCGCTGTTCTCAGTACCTCCTTCATTGCCACCGCGCAGGCTGACAAGCTCGACGACATTATCGGTTCCGGCAAGCTGCGCTGCGCCGTGACCCTGGACTTCCCGCCCATGGGTTTCCGCGATGCCAGCAACGCTCCTGCCGGTTTCGACGTGGACTATTGCAACGACCTGGCGAAGATCCTCGGGGTCGAGGCCGAAGTGGTGGAAACGCCGTTCCCGGACCGCATTCCGGCGCTGATCTCCGGACGGGCCGACGTGATCGTCGCCTCGACTTCCGACACCCTCGAACGGGCCAAGACCGTTGGCCTGACCGTGCCGTACTTCGCCTTCCAGATGGTCGTGCTGACCCGCGACAACACCGGCATCAACAGCTTCAACGACATCAAGGGCAAAGCGCTGGGCAACACCAGCGGCACTTTTGAGGCCATCGCGCTGGAGGGCGATGTGAAGAAATGGGGCAGCGGCACCTTCCGCGCCTACCAGTCACAAAACGACACGCTGCTGGCGGTGGCCCAGGGCCACATCGACGCCACGGTGGTGACCAATACCGTCGCCGCCGCGACGATCAAGTCGGGTAAATACAAAAACCTGAAAATCGCCGGCAACGCGCCTTACACCATCGACTACGTGTCACTCGGTGCCAAGCGCAATGAGTACGGCCTGCTCAACTACCTCAACCTGTTCGTCAACCAGCAGGTGCGCAGCGGTCGCTACAACGAGTTGTTCACCAAATGGGTCGGCACTGAAATCCCGCCGACTGACCTGACCGTGCCAAAGGTCTACTACTAAGGTGTCCGGCATGCCTGGGTCCACTGCTCTCATCGGTCGTAACCTGGTCCCGGGCTCCGCCCAGGGCGCGCTGCTGTTTGCCGATGTCGGGCTGAGCTTCTGGGGCGGCGTCGACCCTTGTACGGGTGAAGTCATCGACCGTCACCATCCGCTCAGCGGCGAACATCTGCACGATCGTGTTCTGGCCATTCCCAGTGGTCGCGGTTCGTGTACCGGCAGCAGCGTGCTGATGGAGTTGATCAGCAACGGTCATGCGCCGGCCGCTTTGGTCCTGGCCGAAGCCGATGAGATCCTGACCTTGGGCGTGCTGGTGGCACAGACCATTTTCGAGCGTTCCCTACCGGTGCTGTGCATCGGCCGGGAGGCCTTCGCGACCTTGCGCGGCAAAGCCTTCGCCCGAGTCGAAGGCGCCTCGCTGACGATGTTCGATCACGTGCCCATCGATGGCTGGCAGCCAACCGAAACACTGATGCAAACAGGCGAAACCAACGAGTCGATTGAACTCACCGGGTTCGACCGTTCGCTGCTCGACGGCGAGCATGGCAAAGCCGCGCAGATGGCCATGCAGATTGTCCTGCGCATGGCCGAATTGCAAGGCGCCCACCAACTGGTGGACATCTCTCAGGCCCACATCGACGGTTGTATCTACACGGGACCGGCGAGCCTGCGCTTTGCCGAACAACTGGTGCACTGGGGCGCAAAGGTTCGCGTGCCCACCACCCTCAATTCAATTTCCGTGGACCAGCGCCGCTGGCGAGAGTTGGGCATCGACCCGTTGCTCGGCGAACCGGCCAGTGCCTTGGGCGATGCCTACATGGCGATGGGTGCGCAGCTCAGTTTCACCTGTGCCCCCTACTTGCTCGACACCGCACCGAAGGCCGGCGAGCAGATCGTCTGGGCCGAATCCAACGCGGTGGTCTACGCCAACAGCGTGCTCGGTGCGCGCACGTTGAAGTACCCGGATTACCTGGATATCTGCATCGCCCTGACCGGCCGCGCGCCCCTGATCGGTTGTCATCTGGAGGCGCCACGCAAAGCCCGCCTGCGCGTTGAATTACCGGAACTGGGCGAACTCGACGATGCGTTTTACCCCTTGCTCGGCTACCACATCGGTGCCCTCGCGGGCAGCCGGATCCCGCTGGTGTTCGGGCTGGAACAGTACCAGCCAGACCTCGACGATCTGAAAGCCTTCGGCGCAGCGTTCGCCACCACGTCGGCCGCGCCGTTGTTTCATATCGCCGGGGTCACACCGGAAGCACTCGACCCTGCACAACCAATGGAAGCCGGCGTCCCGATACCTGTGGAAACAATCCGCCTGGCGGACCTGCTGGGCAGTTGGCGCGAGCTCAACAGTGCCCGTGACAACCACGTGGAGGTGGTCTCGCTGGGTAACCCGCACTTCTCGCTCAGCGAGTTCGCCCGACTCGCACGGCTGTGTCGCGGCCGGCACAAACACCCCGAGGTGGTGCTCGCCATCACGTGCGGTCGTGCGGTGCTGGAACAGGCGCGTGACGCTGGACACATCGGCGTCATTGAAGCCTTCGGCGCCACCCTGGTGACGGACACCTGCTGGTGCATGCTCGGCGAGCCGGTGATCCCGCCAGCCGCCACAACCTTAATGACCAACTCGGGCAAATACGCCCATTACGCACCCGGTCTGGTGGGGCGAAAAGTGCACTTCGCCAGCCTCGCCGAGTGCGTTGAATCCGCTTGCACTGCCAGCGCCAGCGGGCGATTGCCGAGCTGGTTGCAACCTGCCTTGCTGATGGAGAGCCTTGCGCATGTTTGATTACACCTTCCAATGGCGCGCCACCCTGCGCGCCTTGCCGGACATGCTCGCCGGCGCCTGGGTCACGTTCGAGACCGCCGCGCTGTCGATGATTTTCGGCGTACTGATCGCCCT
The DNA here is from genome assembly GCF_000282415.1 of Pseudomonas sp. GM60. Lineage (NCBI taxonomy): Bacteria > Pseudomonadati > Pseudomonadota > Gammaproteobacteria > Pseudomonadales > Pseudomonadaceae > Pseudomonas > Pseudomonas sp. GM60. The sequence goes on along the minus strand of NZ_AKJI01000014.1, from coordinate 11,105 downwards.
GGCCCTGACAGTCATGCGTGAAACCAGACACCCGCTGCTGCGCGGTATCGGCAACGGCTGGGTGTCGATTGCCCGTAATACCCCGTCGCTGTTCCAGATCTACATCCTGTACTTCGGCCTCGGCTCAATGGGCCTGCACGTCAGCTCCTGGCTCGCGCTGTTGGCCGGGATCACCTTCAACAATGCCGGCTATCTCGCGGAAAACTTTCGCGGCGGGCTCAAGGCGGTGCCCGGCACGCAGGTGCGGGCTGCGCGCTCGCTGGGCATGAGTGCCTTCCAGGCCTACCGGATGATCATCGTCCCGCAACTGTTGCGGATCGTGTTCTACCCGTTGAGCAACCAGATGGTCTGGGCGGTGTTGATGACGTCGCTGGGGGTGATTGTCGGGCTCAACAACGACCTCACCGGCGTGACCCAGGACTACAACGTCAAAACGTTCCGCACCTTCGAATATTTCACCATCGCCGCGGTGCTGTATTACCTGATTGCCAAGGCGATCGTCGCGACGGCCCGGCTGATGGCCTGGCGGCTGTTCCGTTACTGAGGACGTGACTATGTTTTCCACCGGTTTTTCCTGGAACGACCTGCTGTTCCTGCTTAACGGCGCCTGGATCACGCTGCAACTGACTTGCTGGGCGATCCTGCTCGGCACATTCGCCGGGCTGGTGTTCGGCCTGCTGCGTGCGCTGTTGCCACGGGCCAGCCTGCCACTGGCGTGGGTGCTGGACGTGTTTCGCAGCGTGCCGCTGCTGATCCAGTTCGTGCTGTTCAACTCGCTCAAGAGCATCGTCGGCCTGAACATCAGTGCTTTCAGCGTGGGCTGCATCGTGCTCGGGGTTTACGCCGCCGCGTACTTCACCGAGATCGTGCGCGGCGGCGTGCTGTCGGTACCGCTGACCCTGCGCCGGGCCAGCCGTTCGCTGGGCCTGAGTTTCTTCCAGGACCTGCGCTGGATCGTTCTGCCGATGGCCTCGCGGGTGGCCTTCCCCGGCTGGCTGAACCTGGTGCTGGGGGTGATGAAAGACACCGCGCTGGTGATGTGGATCGGCATCGTCGAACTGCTGCGCGCCTCGCAAACCATCGTGACCCGCATTCAGGAACCGCTGCTGGTGCTGTGCATCGCGGGCCTTATCTACTACGTCATGAGCCTGGTGGTCGCACGCCTCGGCGCTCGTCTGGAAAGAAGGTGGCAAGAAAATGATTGAGATCGACAACGTACACAAATCCTTCGGCGACCTTGATGTGGTCAAGGGTGTCAGCCTGACCGTGAACAAGGGCGAAGTGGTGTCCATCATCGGCGGCTCCGGCTCGGGAAAATCGACCCTGCTGATGTGCATCAATGGCCTGGAACCGATCCAGAAAGGCAACATCCGCGTGGATGGCGTCGAGGTGCATCACCGCGCAACCGACCTCAATCACCTGCGGCAGAAGATCGGCATCGTGTTCCAGCAATGGAATGCCTTCCCGCACCTGACCGTGCTGGAAAACGTGATGCTCGCGCCGCGCAAGGTCCTGGGCAAAAGCAAGGCCGAAGCCGAGGCGCTGGCCGTGCAGCTACTGACTCACGTCGGCCTGGGCGACAAGCTCAAGGTGTTCCCCGGCAAGCTTTCGGGCGGCCAGCAACAACGCATGGCCATTGCCCGCGCCCTGGCCATGTCACCGGACTACATGCTGTTCGACGAAGCCACCTCGGCCCTCGATCCACAGCTGGTCGGCGAAGTGCTGGACACCATGCGCATGCTCGCCGAAGACGGCATGACCATGGTGCTGGTGACGCACGAGATCCGCTTCGCCCGTGACGTGTCCGACCGCGTGGCGTTCTTTCGCAACGGCCTGGTGCATGAGATCGGCTCGCCGGATCAGGTGATTGGTAATCCGGTGCATGCCGAGACCGCGGCGTTTCTCAAATCGGTGAAATAACCATCGGCCCCATCGCGAGCAGGCTCACTCCTACACTGGATCTCTGCCACACAGAAAATCCCCTGTAGGAGTGAGCCTGCTCGCGATGAGGCCTGCATAGACAACAAAAGGAGCAAACCATGCGCTCATCGAAAGTGATTCATGTAGTCAGCTGCCACGCCGAAGGCGAAGTCGGCGACGTGATTGTCGGCGGCGTCGCACCACCGCCCGGTGCCACAGTCTGGGAACAATCACGCTGGATCGCCAGGGATGAAACCCTGCGCAACTTCGTGCTCAACGAGCCGCGTGGCGGGGTGTTCCGCCACGTCAACCTGCTGGTGCCGGCCAAGGACCCGCGGGCGCACATGGCCTGGATCATCATGGAACCGGCGGATACCCCGCCTATGTCCGGCTCCAATTCCCTGTGCGTGGCCACCGTTTTGCTCGACACCGGTATCGTGCCAATGACCGAACCGCAAACCCGGCTGGTGCTCGAAGCCCCCGGCGGCCTGATCGAGGCCGTGGCCGATTGCCGTGACGGCAAGGTCGAACGGGTGGAAATCAAAAACGTGCCGTCCTTCGCCGATCGCCTCGACGCGTGGATCGAAGTGGAAGGTGTCGGCTCCCTCAAGGTCGATACCGCCTATGGCGGTGACAGCTTTGTGATCGCCGATGCCAGGGAACTGGGTTTTTCAATCCGCCCCGATGAAGCCGCTGATCTGGTGGCGGTCGGGCTGAAAATCACCCGTGCCGCCAACGAGCAATTGGGCTTTGTGCATCCGTTGAACCCTGAGTGGTCGCACATTTCTTTTTGCCAGATCGCCGCGCCCGTCGTCCACGAGAACGGCATCGCCACCGGCGCCAACGCGGTGGTGATTCAACCGGGCAAGATCGACCGCTCGCCGACCGGCACGGGTTGCTCGGCGCGCATGGCGGTGTTGCACGCCAAGGGTTTGATGCGCGTCGGCGAGCGCTTTATCGGTCGCTCGATCATCGGCTCCGAATTCCACTGCCGGATTGACTCACTGACCGAAGTGGCCGGACGCCCCGCTATCTACCCTTGCATTTCCGGCCGGGCCTGGATTACCGGCACCCATCAATTGCTGCTCGATCCGAACGATCCGTGGCCACAAGGCTATCGACTGTCAGACACCTGGCCCGGTGCCTGAACACTCTGAAGCACTGACCACCCCGACCGACGGCTGACAAAAACCCCACAAACCTGAAAAAAGCACTAGCCGAATTTTTTCATTTTAAATATCGTATACGAAATACAATAAACAACCCGGAGGCAACAATGAGCAAGCGAATTAACTGGAGTGGCGTCTTCCCCGCGGTGACCACTCAATTCAACGATGACTTCTCGATCAACCTGGATAAAACCCATCAGGTGATTTCCAACGTGATCCGCGACGGCGTGTCGGGCCTGGTGGTTTGCGGCTCGGTCGGCGAGAACACTTCGCTGACTGCTGAAGAAAAAATCGCCGTGACCGAAGTCGCGGTCGATGCCTCGCGCGGCCGTGTGCCAGTGATTTGCGGTGTGGCCGAATTCACCAGTGTGCAAGCGGCCAAGGTCGCCAACGCCGTGCGCAAGGTCGGTGTCGATGGCGTGATGCTGATGCCGGCGCTGGTCTACGGTTCCAAGCCGTTCGAAACGGCCGAGCATTACCGCTACGTGGCGAAAAACGCCGACGTGCCGTTGATGGTCTACAACAACCCGCCGATCTACAAAAACGACGTGACCCCGGACATCCTGATTGCCCTGGCCGACTGCGACAACGTGGTGTGCTTCAAGGATTCCTCTGGCGACACCCGCCGCTTCATCGACATTCGCAACGAAGTGGGTGACCGTTTTGTGCTGTTCGCCGGCCTCGACGATGTGGTGCTGGAAAGCCTCGCCGTGGGTGCTGAAGGCTGGGTGTCGGGCATGTCCAACGTGTTCCCGAAAGAAGGCGAAACCATCTTCCGCCTGGCCAAGGCCGGACGTTATGCCGAAGCCATGCCGATCTACGAATGGCTGATGCCGATCCTGCACCTCGACGCCCGCGCCGACCTGGTGCAGTGCATCAAGCTGTGCGAAGCCATCGCCGGTCGCGGCAGTGCGCTGACCCGTCCGCCACGCCTGGCCCTGCCGGAAGAAGATCGGGTCTTCGTCGAGCAGATCATGGCCAAGGCCCTGGCCAACCGTCCGCACTTGCCGGACGTCGGTCTCTGAGTGATTGCCGGGCGGGGCTTTGCGGCCCCGGCCCGGCTACCTGTTTTTGCGCCCCTACAGGAAACGCCAGCATGCCCAACGCTCAACACGTTCACCGCGCAACCACACCCTCGGGACTCAAGCGCGTCGTGGCCGCCGCCATGGCCGGCACAGTCGCCGAATGGTATGAGTTCTTCCTTTATGGCACCGCGTCGGCACTGGTCTTCGGCCAGTTGTTCTTCCGCCAGACCGACAGTCCCATCGACGGCATCATCGCCGCTTTCGCCCTATACGCCGTGGGCTTTCTTGCCCGTCCGTTGGGTGGCCTGGTGTTCGGTCACTACGGCGACAAGTACGGCCGCAAGCGCCTGCTGCAACTGAGCCTGGTGGTGGTCGGTATCACCACCTTCTTGATGGGTTGCCTGCCCGGTTTCAACCAGATCGGCTATGCCGCACCGGTGTTGCTGGTGCTGCTGCGGCTGATCCAGGGTTTCGCGTTTGGCGGTGAATGGGGCGGCGCGATTCTGCTGGTGTCCGAGCATTGCCCGGACAATCGCCGAGGTTTCTGGGCCAGTTGGCCGCAAGCCGGTGTGCCGGCCGGCAACCTGGTGGCGACGGTTGCGCTGTTGCTGTTGTCGTCGAATCTGTCGGAGGAGCAATTCCTCGCCTGGGGCTGGCGCGTGGCGTTCTGGTTCTCGGCCTTCGTGGTACTGATCGGCTACTGGATTCGCACCAGCGTCGATGACGCGCCGATTTTCAAGGAAGCCCAGGCCCGTCAGGCGCAGACAAAGCAACAGCAACTGGGCGTGGTCGAAGTGCTGCGTCACCACTGGCGCTCGGTACTGGTCGGTATTGGCGCGCGGTTTGCCGAAAACATCCTCTACTACACCGTCGTGACGTTCTCGATTACCTATCTGAAACTGGTGGTGCACAAGGACACGTCCGAGATTCTGCTGCTGATGTTCGGCGCGCACCTGCTGCACTTCTTCATGATTCCGTTGATGGGTTATCTGTCTGACCTGGTCGGGCGCAAACCGGTGTACCTGACCGGCGCGATCCTCACGGCGTTCTGGGGTTTCATCGGCTTCCCGATGATGGACACCGGCAACAACTGGCTGATCATGGCCGCCATCACCCTGGGCCTGGCCATCGAGTCGATGACCTACGCGCCCTACTCGGCGCTGATGGCGGAAATGTTCCCGACCCACGTGCGCTACACCGCGTTGTCCCTGTGCTACCAGGTGGCGCCGATCTTCGCCGGCTCCCTCGCTCCGTTGATTGCGATCACCTTGCTCAACAAGTACCACAGCTCGACACCGATCGCGTTTTACCTGGTCGGCGCGTCGCTGATCTCCATCATCGCGGTCGGCCTGACCCGTGAGACGCGTGGCAAGTCGTTGCACCTGGTGGACAGCGAATCTGCCGCGCGAATCGCCGCCCTCCACGATGCCGAACCGGTGGCCGCACGCCGCAGCGATTCCTTGGCCTGACACGGCCCCTTGTAGGAGCCAGCTTGCTGGCGATTGCGGTGTGTCAGACGGCATCAATGCTGATTGATACACCGCCATCGCCAGCAAGCTGGCTCCTACAGGACCTCACCATCCCAAACGGAGCTTTTCATGCCCCAGATCATCGGCCACAACTACATCGGCGGTACGCGCAGTGCCGCTGGCAAGATCACCGTGCGCAGCCACGATGCCACTACCGGTGAAGCGCTGCCCTACGCGTTCATGCAGGCCACCAACGAAGAAGTCGACGCCGCCGCCCAGGCCGCCGCAGCCGCCTACCCGACCTTTCGCACGTTGTCGGCTAGCCGCCGCGCTGAGTTTCTCGAAGCCATCGCCACGCAACTGGAGGCACTGGACGATGATTTCATCGCTCTGGTGACCCGCGAGACGGCGCTGCCGAACGGACGCATTCTGGGTGAGCGCACGCGTACCAGCAGCCAGATGCGCCTGTTTGCGCAAGTCCTGCGCCGTGGCGATTTTTATGCGGCACGCATCGACCGGGCCCTGCCCGAGCGTCAGCCACTACCACGAGCTGATTTGCGCCAATACCGGATCGGCGTCGGCCCGGTCGCGGTGTTCGGTGCGAGCAATTTCCCGCTGGCATTCTCAACCGCCGGTGGCGATACCGCTGCCGCCCTGGCCGCCGGTTGTCCGGTGGTGTTCAAGGCCCACAGCGGGCATATGGCGACTGCCGAACTCGTGGCCGACGCGATCATCCGTGCCGCCGAGCAGACTGACATGCCCAAGGGTGTGTTCAACATGATCTACGGTTCTGGCGTGGGCGAAACCCTGGTCAAACATCCGGCGATTCAGGCTGTCGGTTTCACGGGGTCACTCAAGGGTGGCCGCGCGCTGTGCGACATGGCCGCGGCACGAGCGCAACCGATTCCCGTGTTCGCCGAAATGAGCAGCATCAATCCAGTGCTGGTATTGCCCGAAGCACTGCAAGTGCGGGGCGAGAAAATTGCCAGCGAACTCGCCGCCTCCGTGGTGCTCGGCTGCGGCCAATTCTGCACAAACCCGGGACTGGTGATCGGTATCCGCTCGCCAGCGTTCAGCGCCTTCACCCAATCGCTGAGCGCCGTGATGGCGGGGCAACCGGGGCAGACCATGCTCAACTTCGGCACGCTCGACAGCTACGCCAACGGTGTACAGGCGTTGCACGCGCACCCGAACATCACTCACCTGGCCGGTCGCGATCAACAGGGCACACAGGCGCAGCCGCAACTGTTCAAGGCTGACGTGAGTCTGTTGTTCGATGGCGACCCGTTGTTGCAAGAAGAAGTGTTCGGTCCGGCGACAGTGTTGGTGGAAGTGACCGACAAAGCCGAACTGCAACGGGCACTTCAACACTTGCACGGGCAACTCACGGCCACGCTGATTGCTGAAGCCGGCGACCTGCAAAATCACCCTGAGCTGTTACCGCTGCTGGAGCAAAAAGTCGGCCGGGTGTTGTTCAACGGTTACCCGACCGGCGTCGAAGTCTGCGATGCGATGGTGCATGGCGGGCCTTATCCGGCCACCTCAGATGCGCGCGGCACCTCGGTCGGCAGCCTGGCCATCGAGCGTTTCCTGCGCCCTGTGTGCTATCAGAACTGTCCCGACGCGCTTCTGCCCGACCCGCTGAAAAATGCCAACCCGCTGGGCATCGCTCGTCTGGTCGATGGCAGCAGTCAACGCGCGCCCCTGTAAAAAAAAAAGCCACCGGTTTACCGGTGGCGCACACTCTCACTCATCCCAGCAGCGCTTTCAGATCGTTGTACAACGCCTCGGGAATCTCGACGCCCTCCACCAGGCTACGCGCTCGCGCCTCATAGCGCCGTTGCGAGGGCAACCGTGCGCCCTGCCCTTCAATACTCTCAAACAAGACCTCGGCACGGGCCAGATGCTGTTCGGTGGCTTCACCGAGAAAACGTCGTGGATCAAGGGCAATGATCAACTCGCCGTGGTACGGCGACGACTTGCTGCCGGCGTCGTAAGCCAGTGACTCGGCACTGGTCAGATCACCAATCAGCGGTCCGGCGATCAGCTCCACCATGGCCGCCAGCGCCGAGCCTTTATGCCCACCGAACGTCAGCATCGCGCCCGCATCGAGCACCACGTTGGCATCGGTGCTTGGCTGACCCTGCGCGTCCACACCCCAACCCTCGGGAAGCGCTTTGCCGGCGCGCCGGTGCAACTCGATATCGCCACGGGCAATCGCGCTGGTGGCGAAGTCGAACACAAACGGATCCTTGCCCGAGCGTGGCCAGCCGAACGCAATGGGATTGGTGCCAAACACCGGCTGGCTGCCGCCCGCTGGCGCCACCCAGGCATGACTGGGATTGCAGGCCAATGCCACGAGGCCGGCCGCCGTCAGTTGCTCGATCTCAACCCACAGCGCAGAGAAATGCACGCAGCGATTGATTGCCAACGCAGCGATACCGTTTGCCCGGGCTTTCTGCGCCAACAACGGCAGCCCCGCCTGGAACGCCAATTGTGAAAAACCACCCGCCGCGTCCACGCGCACGATCGAAGGCGCTTGATCGATGACCTGCGGCTCGGCATCGGCCGCCACTTTGCCTGCCCTGAGTGAATTGACGCAGCCCAGGATCCGATACAAACCATGGGAGGCGCAGCCATCGCGCTCGCCGGCAATCACTGTGGCTGTCACCGCCTGAGCGTGGGCAAGGTTGAAACCGTTGTGCAGCAAGATCGATTCGGCCAGCTCGCGAGCTTCGGCCAGGGACAGACGGATCATAATCATCTCCTTGAACAGACCGTCCAGCCTGACCCGTTCCAGCCGTCACGGCTTGATCGCTTTAGGTCGACGCCATGACGAATTCGGCACATATCGATCATTGCGATGCGTCTTTGCATTGGCTCGGCATCGTCGGCCATCATTCGCTGCAAAACCGCAAAAAAATCAAAAAAACCGCCCCTCAACGCGTTGTTTTACCGTAGCCTCGTCCCCCATCCGAACGCCAATCATGAACCCTGCACACGGCCACTAACTGTTTTCCCATGCGCAAACTTCTGTACCTGACTTTCTCCATGGCATTGATTGCCGCCTTGACGACCTACGCCATGTGGGCCGCGGATCGTCCGGCGGGTCATTACCTGTCGGACTTGCGCATCGATCTCGCCATCGATCAGGGAACGCCTGCCGATCGTGGCAACCTGCTGGGCATCCAGCCCGAACTGTTTCCCACCGACTACCAAAGCACCGAACGCTTGCACCGCAAACTCGCGGCCTATTTGCAGAAAGCCCAGGAACAGGGGCTGCTGAATGAAAAAACCATCGTGGTGCTGCCCGAACATGTCGGCACCTGGCTGATGGTCAGCGGCGAGAAAGACGAGTTGTATCAAGCCACCACGCTCAAGGAGGCCATGAACTGGCTGGCGGTGAGCAACCCGTTGAAGTTCATCCGCGCGCTGATCGGCGCCAAGGGTGACAACCGCCTCGACGATGCGCATCTGCGCATGAAAGCCAAGAGCATGGCCAAGGATTACCAGGCCCTGTTTGGTGGGCTGGCAAAGGAATTTCACGTGACGCTCGTGGCGGGCTCCATCGTGCTACCCGAACCGAGCATCATCGACGGCACCCTGAAAATCGGCCGCGGTGCGCTGTACAACAGCAGCGTGGTGTTCGGCCGCGACGGGCTGCCGATTGGCCAGCCACAGCGCCAGATGTACCCAATCAACGATGAAAGCGATGTGATCCAGGCGAATGGCGAACACACGCTCAACGTCGTCGACACCCCGGCCGGACGCCTGGGCGTATTGATCGGCAGCGACAGCTGGTACCCGGAAAACTACCGCCAACTCGACGATCAGGGCGCGCAGCTGGTCGCGGTCCCGGCGTTCGTCATCGGTCGCGGCGCCTGGGACAAGCCATGGCGCGGCTACAAGGGTTTATCGGCGCCCGATTCCGTCAGCCTCAACGCTGGCGAACTGAGCGAGGGTCAAGCCTGGCACCGCCTGACGCTGACCGCTCAACCGCCCGCCAGCCAGGCCATCGCCGGCATGAGCGTGTTCCTGCGCGGGCAGTTCTGGGATCAGGGCAGCGCCGGGCAAAGTTTTCTCAGCAGCAACGGACAGCATTTCGCCGGTGGAAACTTCCGTGGCGCGCGTTTGCTGAACCTTTGGTTGTAAACCATGAAACCGTTGCCGATGCGTCTGGGCGATCTGTCGGTGGGCTTTGTTCACAGCCTGGCCGACGCGGTGCGCAGTCACGGCATCGATCCTCAGCCCCTGCTCGACCAGTACGGCCTGGACCCCGCCCGACTTGGCGAAGCCTGCGCCCGGCTGTCGATCCCGCGCTACATGCGCCTAGGCCACGGCGCCATCCAACTGACCGCCGACCCGGCACTGGGTTTACGCATGGGCCAGCTCAGCCGCCTGAGCCAGGCCGGCCTCGCCGGGGTTACCGCCGCGCAGGCACCGACCGTACGCGAAGCGGCACGTTGCCTGATTCGCTTCGAAGCCTTGTACGGCTCCAACTATCGCGGTCAATCGAGTTTCCACGAAGATGCCCAAGGCGCGTGGCTGCGGTTCTATTCCATCAGCCCTTACAACGCCTATAACCGCTTCGTGGTGGATTCGATCATCGCCGGCTGGTTGCAACAATTGTCCAGCGTCAGCCCTATTCCCCTGAACGCTGAGCGCATCGAGATCGAGTTCGACGAGCCGGATTACCGGGACGCTTATGCGGTGCTGGGCGATTGCCCGATCCAGTTTGGCGCCGAGCAGAACCAACTGCGTCTGGGTCTGGCCAGCCTCGCTCAGCGCAACCCGCTGCACTGCCCGAGTACGTGGCGACACCTGCTGCAATTGTGTGAACGGGAACTGGAACAACTGACACGCACCCGCAGCCTGCGTGAACGCATCATTCAGTTACTGGGGCCGTTGCTCAGTGGTGGCCGGGAACCCGACCTGGAAGAAGTGGCGGCACGCCTGAAGCTGCCTACCTGGACCTTGCGCCGCAAACTCACCGAGGAAGGCACGCAGTTTCGTGCAATTCTCAACGACACTCGTCGCGACCTGGCCATGACCTACATTCGTGACACCGAACTGGCGTTCGGTGAAATCGCCTACCTGCTGGGCTTTGCCTCAGCCGAAGCGTTTCAACGTGCTTTCAAACGCTGGAGCGGTCAGACACCCGGCGAATTTCGCCGCAGTCACCGCCAGTCGGCCTGACGCTTACAGCTCGGTAGCGTCTTCGGCCGGTTCCAGCGGGTCCAGTTCAAAGGCCTGGAACTCGAGCAGCTCTTCTTGATAATCGTCCATTTTGAATCCCCCATCGCTCATTGAAAAAACGCTTGAATAAATGACCTGCACCTTGAGCATAAAGTGCCCGCGTGAAAGAAAAATGACGCAGGCACGACGCTCCGTCGCTACTGAATAAAACGTAGCAGGTGGTCAGGAATTTATCACAGGATTTTTCGATACAGGCCGTCGGAATGTGGCCTGGGTTGACGCGGATCAAACTTGAACACGATTCCGGGATCGACAGGCGGCGAGCC
>NZ_AKJI01000013.1:0-11279 GCF_000282415.1 Pseudomonas sp. GM60 | reverse complement strand
TCGGACGCACGGTATCAATGGCATAGTTGTTCGAATTGGTCGTACCGGTGCCGGCATTGCCGGACAGATCGCTGATCCCGGTATTGTTCAGGACGATCAGGTTGGTCGTGTCATTGATGCTGGCGGTCGGTGTGAAGGTCGCGGTCCAGGTGATGCCGCCGTCGCTGCTGCTCACCGCCGTCAATGTGCCGTTGGCGATGGTCAGGTCGGCGTTGGTGAAACCGCTGACCGCTTCGCTGAAGGTGAACGTCACCAGCGAGGTTTCGCCGATGCTCAGCGCTGTGTCGGCCACGACGATGGTCGCGGTCGGCCGCACGGTATCAATGGCGTAGTTACTTGAGTCGGTGGTGCCGCTGCCGGCGTTGCCCGCCAGGTCGCTGACACCGGTGTTGTCCAGGGTGATCAGGTTGGTCGAGTCAGTAATGCTGGCCGTCGGGGTGAACGTAGCTGTCCAGGTGATGCCGCCATCGCTGCTGCTCACCGCCGTCAAGGTGCCGTTGGCAATCGTCAGGTCGGCGTTGGTTAAACCGCTCACCGCCTCGTTGAAGGTGATGGTCACCAGCGAGGTTTCGCCGATTTTCAGTGCATTGTCGGCCACCACGATGGTCGCGGTCGGGCGAGCGGTATCGACGACGTAGTTATTGGAATTGGTGGTACCGACGCCAGCTGTGCCCAGGCCGTTGATCACCCCGGTATTGTCGAGGGTGATGACGTTGGTCGTGTCGGAAATACTGGCGGTTGGCGTGAACGTTGCCGTCCAGGTGATACCGCCGTCGCTGCTGCTCACTGCCGTCAGCGTACCGTTGGCGATGGTCAGGTCCGCGTTGGTGAAACCGGTCACCGCTTCGGAGAAGGTGATGGTCACCAGGCTCGTTTCGCCGATGCTCAACGTGGTATCGGTGACCACAATGGTTGCGGTCGGCGGTGGTGCATAGGCGGTGTTGAGTATGCCGCCGTCGTTGTAGATTGCCGCCACGGCGGTCGGCGAGGTGCCGATTGCCCCCCCGCCCTGCGCAGTACCACCGGCACCGCTGCCCGCGGCATTACCGGCCAGGGCTGCGAAGTTGGCGGCGGTGATCAGCAACGTGCCCTTGTTCCAGATCGCACCGACGCCCCGGCCACCGATGCCGCCGTTGGAGGCGTTGCTGCCTTGGCCACCACCACCGCCGCCGCCACCACCGGCACCGATGTTGTTAGTAATGTTCGACGTGCCGATGATGGTGATAACGCCGGAGCTTGCGTTGTAGATCCCGCCAGCCGCGTTGCCGCCGGCGCCACCAACCTTGTCCCAACCGGCGCCGCCGCCACCGCCGCCAATGGAAATCGTGCCATTGGTGGCCGTCGCACCGTTACCGCCGTTGCTGTAGTAGGAAACGCCCACGCCGCCAGCCCCACCGGTGCTGGTGCCGCCGCGGCCGCCCATGTGGGTCGCGTCGTAACCGCCGCCGTAACCACCAACGCCACCGCTGCCTGCCTGGCCGCCCAACGTGCCGGTGCCCGGCCCGGCCGAACCGCCATGCCCACCACCCTGGCCGCCCAGACCGCCACCGCCGCCACCGCCACCGCCGTAAAACGCCCCCGTGACACCGCCGCCGCCACCGCCGCCAGAAGCGGCGTTTGAGGTCACGCTCACATTGTTCAGCGTCAGGATCCCTGCGTTGAAAATCCCCCCGGCCATGGCGCCCGTGGCGCCGTAGCCACCGTTGCCGCCCGTGCCCGACACCAGCCCACGGGTGATCACCAGACCATCGAGCGTCACGGTTTTGCCCGCCGCAATTTCAATCACCCGGGTCCTGTACTGACCGTCGAGAATCACATCCGCCGCACCGTCATTGTTCAAGTCGCCATCAACGGTGATGTTCTTGTTGATCAGCAGTTCGGAGGTCAACTGCACCGTCATGCCGGAGCTGAAAGTGACGATATCGCCGTTCTGCGCCGAAGCGATGGCGGCACGCAACGAGCCGACGCCGGTGTTCGCGTTGTTGGTGGCCGTCCAGGTCGCCAGGCCCCACTCATAGTCGCTCATGGCCATTTTCGACAGCACGTTGGTGCTTTCGATATTGCCGGTGGCGATCTCCAGATCCCAGTCGCCACCCACGCCGGTACGGTTGCTGGACGCCGCCACATCACGGCCGGTCAGTTGCGCCAGGGAATCGACGAAGTTCAAACCCCGTTCACCCTCGGCGGTGTAGCAGCCGTAGATCAGGATGTCGCCGCCGACGTTCATGTCCTTGCCGATTTCCGCCAGCACCGCGCTGCGGGCCGCGACGTTGTCGGCAGACAGGTAACTGTTCCCCAGCCACAGATCGCCCGCGTTACCGTGGGCGATGATCTGTACCGAGCTGATGCCCTGATGGGTGTCCAGGTAATCGGCAATCTGCTGCAAGCCGTCCTTGGTGGCATCGAGTTGGACCACCTGAGTACCGGGCGCCACACCTTTGAGCAGGCTGTCGGCATCCTTGACCCGGGAATCGACGAACACCACGCTCTGTCCCGGCACGGCAACGGGCGCCACGGCGGGCGTGGCATCGGCCTGGCCGTGGGTGTCCTGGCTGGCGGCCGGTTTCTCCGCAACGGGCGGCTTGGCCGCGTCGGCCGTGGTGTGGCTGTCAGCCTGGGCGGTATCGGCCACCGTGGCCGCGACCGCGCCGTCGAACAGCATTCGCGGTTCCAGGGACATGATCATTGGAGAGGCCAGCGCTCGTGCGCCTTTGGTAATCCGTGACTTGCCGTTGCTCCACCACATGTTACTCACCCGGACTCGAACGTTTTTCTGCGTAAACGAAAACGCCGCGATCAACTGATCGCAGCATCGGCTTTCATACGAATGACATTGGCGGCGCTGGCAGAGCCATCGAGCCAGAAGGACAATTCTGCGTACTGCTTGAACAAATCCGGCGGCAGAATCGTACGCCGCGATTGCAACTCGACTTTGGGTTTGACCTTGTGCAGGCCGGACACGCCGAGGGCTTGATCGAACTCCGGCGCGTCGTAGGCCAGGCGGTCGAAATCGTGCTCGAACCAGGGCTCGCCAATGAAGTCGTAGACCAGCCGCATCACCCGGTCAGGCGCCTGGGTCAGCAGGTCGTAATCGACGATCAGCAGCGAGTCGGCGTGTTCACCGTAATAGGCTTCCTTGAGCGCCGCCCAGGCAAAACCGACCAGGCGATTGCGTTGGGCGAGGGTTTCGCAGCGGCTGTAGACCGTGTTGCGTTCGACCGCATCGCCAAACAGCTTGGTGTTTTCAAAAGGGTTGGCGCGATAAAGACGCTCGATGCTGTCCATGACCCAGGCAACGTTGCGCACACAGGCAATGACCTTGGCTTGCGGGAACAGATCGCTGATGGCCGGCAGGCGCGAACTCCACAAGCGGTTGGTGTCGAACACCACCGGTTTGTCGGCCTTGTCGGCGTAGAAGGAGTCAAACAGGCCGCGAAGCAAACGGCGGCGCAGGTCGGTATCGATCACCGCGCCGAACTCGCTGCCGGCGCTGCATTGTTCGAGGACACCGGAAAAGAGTGAGCCGACGGGGCTGGTCATGCCGGCATGGAAACGCGGGTTCTGCAAAAGGATTGCAGAAAGCAGGGTCGAGCCCGAGCGCGGTAAGCCGGAAATAAAATGGAACTGCTGCAATCCCTTCACCCTAGTCATAAGTCCTTTATGTATGACGGAGCGTAGACCATGAATGGCCTTAAAAGTAGTGGTGTTTTGATATCAAATCGAAGTTACGGCGCTGACTAAAACGCGTTTTTTATTACTGCTTGTGAGGTGAATCGTTTAAGCATTCCACCGGATCAATGCAGTACGAACAATCGCGCAGTGGCGCCTCCCGCTTGTGTTTCGCCCGAGCGCTGCCAGCCTGAGGGCAACGGCGCGAACTCGTCCGGAACATCGACGGTGCCAATCAGCCAGACCCGGCCACTGCCCTTGGGCAAGCGGTCGAGACTGTCGAGGTACGTGTCCTGAGGCACCAATGTGCCGAAGCCATAGGCGTTCGGCCGGCTCGAAGCGCCATTGGCCAGCGGCGGAGTGAACAGCAGCGGCTTGGCCTCGGTGCGGTTGTAATAGACGTAACTGAGGTACCAGAGCATGTCACTGGTGACGATCCGGTCACCGGTCACGAAGTGCTGGTTCACGTAGTCGACCATGACGTTGATTTGATCATTGGTGTCCACCGTGGCGTTGTTCTTCAGACCCACCAGTTCAACACCGACAAACAGCACCAACACCGTCACGGCCAGCACCCGAAAGCCTGAATACAGACGATCAACCGCCAGCGCGACAATCATCGGCAGCCCCAGGGCATACGCCGTCAGGTAGCGCTCGATGAACACCGGCGTGATAAACGAAACCCCGAACACCAGCAGCAACGGCAACGCCGTGTAGATCACCAGCAGAGCGCTGCCACGAAAGACACTGCGGTCCCGCGCCAGCGCCACCCCCACAATGGCCAGTAACGCCAGCGGCATCGCGATGAACATCAGCGTCGGCAGGTTCTCGCCATCGTCCTGGATCAGGAACGACCAGAACATCGAAGGCAACGAGCCGAACGTGACAGGCGTTTCCCAGCCCACATCGCCGTTGGCCTTGAGTTGATCCAGGTGCTGGAGCAGATCGATCAGGCTCGGCGCCCACGGCAGGTACAACAACACGATCGCGACATTCGCCAGCCACCAGTCGGGGCGTTGGACATGGCGCAAGCGATGCCCCGGCTGGACGCGGATCAGCCCCAGATACAGCCAGTGGCAGAGCACGCACAGGGCCGTGAAGTAGTGGGTGTAGAACGCAGCAGTCATCAACAGCGCATACGCCACCAGATACCGCCTGCGATGCGGGTGCCTGATCCAGTAGGCCAGGGCAATCGTCGCGCCGATCAGCCACAACCCCAGCAGCGAATACATACGCACTTCCTGGCTGTAGCGCACCGCCGTGGGCAACAGTGCCAAGAGGAAACCGGCCAGCAGCGCTGCACGGCGAGTGGCGAGCAAGTCCATCAGCCAGACGCCGAGCCACACCGTGACGATGCCGGGCAAGGCGCTGAGGCAGCGGATCGAAAAAATACCGTCGCCGAACAACCCGACCCAGCCATGCAGCAGCAGGAAATACAGCGGCGGGTGCACGTCATGGGCCGCATGGACCCAGATGTCGGCCACTGAATACTGACTCAGTAGCAGGCTGGAACCTTCATCGCCCCAAATGGCGGCCGCCGTCAGGTCGTAGAAACGCACCAGCGCCGCCAACGCCAGGATCGGCAACAGCCAGTGCTCCTGCGCCCAGCGCAACCAGCGCTGAACAATCGCCCAGATGCCGGGCGCGGCGTGCGGCTCATGGGTGCCGCCAAACGGTGTTTCTCTGCGCGCCTCCATTACCCCCCCTGAAACAGCCCTCGACCACCCTGCCTGTTGATCACTTTAGGACGGCGCCGGTTCGTCGTCGATGCCGGTTTTGCGACCAGCGACATTCGGCCGTGAGGCGCATCAACTACGCTCTGGTTTGGCGTGACTCAGCCAGGGAAATGAATGGAGTCGGCTGATCGCAACGATGGTTCCGGACGTCCGGGCCACGCTTGTGGCGCGCCAGACAACTAACCTGAGGGATGAGGAACTATGGAAGTATTCATCGGCACTATCCAGCCTTTCGCCTTTAACTACGCGCCCAGCGGCTGGGCCTTGTGTAATGGCCAGACGCTCGCAATCCAGCAATACAACGCACTGTTCGCGCTGCTGGGCGTCAACTTCGGAGGCAATGGCGTCTCCAACTTCATGCTGCCCAACCTGCAAGGCCGAATGCCGGTGTGCATGGGTAACGGGCTGAACCTGACCCCACGCGTCATCGGCGAGTTCTCCGGGACCGAGAACGTCACCGCGACCATCACCAACCTGCCCAATCACACCCACGCCCTGTCCGGGCTGACGGCCACCACCACCCTGCAACTGGCCAGCCCGGCGAGCAACCCGGTCACCACCCCCACCGCGACCAACTCGTACATCGGCGCCTCCGGCGGCGGACCGGGCTCGGCGAGCATTTACTCCGATCAGCAAGGTGCGGCGGCCGTGCCGCTCAAGGGTGTGGCCACGACGGTCACCGGGGAAATCTCGTCCGCCGGCAACGGCCTGCCCATGGCAACGATGAACCCGTTCCTGGTGCTGAACTTCAGCATTGCCCTGGAAGGGCTGTTCCCTTCGCGCGGTTGAAATCCGGCCGGGGGATTCAACGCCCCCGGTCACTTTCATTTTGGGAGTGACGCCATGCTGCAACAGGTTCAACACCAACACTTTCAGGCGCTTCTGGGAAAGACGGGGACGCTGCGATTGCCGGATGGCAGTGAGCTGCCGATCCATATCGACAGCCTTGAAGAATCACCCCGATCGCGGATGCCGAATAGCGAGCGCATGCCGTTCGTGGTCGAGTTCAACAGCCTGCAATCCACGGAGTTCGTAGATGGGTTGTGTGCGCTGGAATTACCGGATCTTGGCTACGTGGAGGATATTTTTGTCTCACGGGTACCCGCCATGGGGCGTGATCCGGGCGTGGGCTATTTCTACATCGCATTCAACTGATTCACCGGGATCAAAATGTGGGAGCGGGCTTGCTCGCGAATGCGGCGTGTCAGTCGGCATAACGCTGGCTGACACACCGCATTCGCGAGCAAGCCCGCTCCCACATTGGGTCCGTGGCGTGTTCAAATTTTTGGATACCACACCAACCGCTCCGCCGCCGGATTACGCTCTTCAACCTGAAACCCCAGCGCCAGGTAATGCTGGCGCGCGTGGGCATTGTTGGCCCAGACCACCGTGGCCACCGGGCAGCGAATCTGCTGCGCAGCTTTCTGCACCCCTTGCAGCACCGCCCGACCGTAACCCTGGCCACGAGCCTGCGGGATGAACGCCAGGTACAGCACGCGGATTTCATTGGGACCAAAATCAGTGGTCAACGCACCGATGGCCGTGTCGAGCTTTTCGATCACGTAGTGCATCGCGTTGGGGAAGTGCTCTCCCAGCCCTTGTTCCTGTACCTGGAATTGCTGGGCGACGACCTGCTCAACCACCTCTCGCTCGCCGTCGATCCATTGCAGATCCGGTCGTGCCAATTGATAAAGCCTGTGCAGGAAAGGCCCATCGTTAACGCGCGACGGCCGCACCACCAAACCGTCGGCCACCACAGCATCCGTGTTCGCCATCGCTGCTCTCCCTAGAAACCGCTTTCCCTGACACCCAGCGCGGCCATTCGCCGCCAGGCAACGCCCAGCAATGACTCGCCACTCCCCTGCAACACCACCACGCCACGCAAAGGTTGAAGCGGCGTCGGGGTGGCCTCGAGGGTGTTCAGCCGTGCGCCGTATTGTCCCTGTACCGGCTCGGCCCGTTGCGAGGCATCCCGGCGCACGGCAATCGGCCCGTGGTGATCGGAGGTCAATGCCTCCTGATCGACATAGGTCGCGCCGTTGGTGTCGATTTCGGTCAATTGCACGGCGATCGCCGGGTGCATCGGATCATCGGCGATAAACCGCCCACTGGCGCCCGGCGCAACACGCCACAACTCAGCCTCGGCCAGATAACCACGCAGCCGTGCGCCGTCTTCCACCACCCGCGCCAACGGATCTTTGGGCGACAACCAGCGGCCGGCGGACAACTGCGGCAACAGATCTCGCACCTTGCCCGCCTGTGGCGCCCGAATCAGCAGCCGCTCCCGCTGCGCAGCCAACCCACGGTACTCGGCCACGGCCTCCGCCAGGCGCTGCTCGACAATGCCCGCATCGGCGGCGGTTTCGCTGCGACCAGCCTGGCGGCGCATCTGCAATTGCTGGATCTGGATTTCGCGACGGACGATGGCCTGGCGCGAATCCAGATCCGGCGACACCAATTCGATCAGCACATCGCCCTGAGCCACCACCTGACCGTCACTGACGTTCACCTGCCTGACCCGCGCCGCCACCGGCGCATGCAAGGTACTGACGCGCCCGGCCTCGAGCATCGACGGCAGTTCCACGGCACTGCGCCAGGGCAGCGCCAGAAACAGCACAAAAGCGACCAGCCCCAACGCACTCAACAACACCCGCGACACATGCGCGTGCTCACGCTGGCTCCACCACTCGCGCCACTCGCGCACGATAGGCAGAAAGATGAACCACACCAGCTCCACCAGCATCAGGAAAATCCCCAGGAGCTTGAAGAACAAGTGGTACACCGCCAGCGCAATCCCGAAAAACAGCACCGCGCGCCACAACCACGTTCCATAACCCCAGACCAGCAAACGCCGCCGCATCGTCGGCGACCAGGGCTCTGGAGCCGGTGCGCCGTAGCCGAACAAGGTCTCACGCAGATGCCAGCGGCACAGGGCAAAGGCTCGCCCTTGCAGGTTCTCCACGTCCCAGAAATCACTGAGCAAAAAGTAGCCGTCGAACCGCATGAACGGGTTGAGGTTGATCACCAGCGTGGTAATCCAGGTGGCACTGGCGAGCATGAACGCCGCCGTGCGCGCCGGTCCGTCGGGCAACAGCGACCAGGCGAGCAGCGCGATGCTCGCCAACAGCAGTTCGGCCAGCACGCCACCGGCCCCGATCAGCAAGCGGGCACGTCGATCATTGACCCGCCAGGCATCGCTGACGTCGGTGTAGAACATCGGCAGCAGCACCATGAACGCCACACCCATGCTTTGCACCCGACAGCCCGCGCGCTTGGCCATGAACGCATGGCCGAATTCGTGGCACAGCTTGGCAAAGAACAACGCCACGCCGAAGGCCAGCGCGCCACCCAGGCTGAACAAATGGGGGAAAGTCGCGATGAATCGCTGCCAATCCCGGGACACCAGAAATACCCCCAGGATCAGTGTTGCCGGCAATCCGAAGCGCAGCGTTTGCGGACCGAATCGCGACAGCCAGGGCCAGGCGCGATTGAGAAAAGCATCCGGCCGCCAAAGAGGGATCCGGAAAAACAGGTACTGATGCAACAAGACCTGCCACCACGACTGATGCTGGGCGGCGGCTTTCAAGTTGTAACTTTCACGCTGCTGCGGGTCGAGGGCACTGATCAGATCGTGGCTGCGCAGAAAGCTCAGCAGTTGCTCCAGATCGCTGCCGGCCAACGGCAAACCCGGCTCGCGATTGGCGGCGTGCAGTATTTTTTCGGGATCGCCCAGGGACCAATGTCGCAGCAAGCGCATCGCCGCCACCCCGAGTTTGAAATAGCGACCGCGCACCGGGTCGGCCAACGTCCAGCGCGGCGAACCATCCAGCGCCGGTGAAGCGGGCGTCAGTTGCAAATCCGCACGCAGGCTCGGCAGGCTCATCTACAGCCCCACACTCTGGCGCAAACCGGCCAGTGGTTTACGTAACAGGTACAGCGCCAGCGGCGCGCGATCGCCGAAGATTTTCGCCGTCCCTCGCAAGCCGATGCGCGGCGGCGCCTGATCGAAACTGGCATCGAGCCGATAGGCCAACTGCCCGCCGGCGGTGGGTTGTGCTTCATATGCTGCGCGCTCGAGCCGGGCCGAATGCCGTTGCAACGGATCACTGTCGAGGAACAGTGCGACTTGCGCACCCGGCTCCAGGGAAATCGCATCGCTCACCGCCAGCTCGATACGCAATTCGGCCTGGCTCGGGTCGGCGATTTCCATCAGCCGTTCGCCGGTCTGCACCGGTTTGCCGGTCCAGCGCTCGGCGTCGGCGAACACCGCGATACCGTCGCGCTCGGCCCGCACTTCGCTGCGCTTGAGCAATTCACGGGCGTAATCCCGTTCGGCGCGTTTTTGTTCGACGCGCGCCGCCAGCAAGTCAATCTTCGAACTGGACTCGGCATCGGCAAACGAGCGCTGGGAATTGGCTTTCAATTCAGCTTCGGCAACGCCCAACGCACGTTCGGCCACATCAGCCTGAGCCTTGAGGGTGGTGCCTTCGAAGCGCAGCAACGGGTCGCCGGTTTTCACCGTCTGGTTGGGTTTGACCAGGAATTCGGCGATCACGCCGTCCAGCGGCGCAGCCACGACGCGCCCGCCCAATGGCACTACTTCGGCCGGCGCCAGCACCGATTGGCGCACCGGGATCAACATCCCGAGCAACAGCAGCGCAATCAACGCGACCTGACGTTTTCGGGTCCAGCGCAGTCGCCAGGGCTTGTGCGGTTGCAGCGCCAGCCAGGCGTGACTGTAAGTGTCGCCGAGTTGCGACAGCAGCACTTGTTCGGCCGGGTTCCACGGTAAATCCCGGGCTAGCCACAGACCGCCGAACACTTCGCTTTGGTGATCGATCAGCGGCAACCAGAACACCTGGGCGGCGGACAGACTTTGCCAGTCCGCCTGAATCGATTCGCTGAGCAGATCGGGCGCAATCACCCGCGCCTGCTTCAGCACATCACGCTTGAACAACTGCGCCACGGCCTGCTCGACGAACGCCACGAACGGCGCGTTCGGGTCGACGGTACTCACGCCCGTCACCGCGTGCACCTTGCCGGCAATCAACAACGCGGCATGACGAAAACCGAACAAGCCCTGAGCGTCATTGACCAGGCTGTAGGCCAGTTGTGACGGAGTGCGTGCGGCGCGGGTCTGGCGCTCAAGATCGAGAAAGCGGGCGAAGACCTGTTCCGCGCCGCCGCTGACCGGAGCGTTCACTTGAGCTCCGCGAAACGCGCCGTTCCGCTCATGCCGGCCAACAAACCAGAGGCGTTGGGCAACGTCGCGACCAACAGCAAGGTCTGACTGCCCTCGTCAATTCGCGCCCCCAGTCGTTTGACCGTGGCATCCAGTGGCCGGCCGGTTTCATCGGGGACAAAACTGAACGTCTGGCCGGGCTTGAGTTTGCCCATCCAGCGCGACGGCACCAGCAAATGGATTTCCAGGGTGCGGTTGTCGACCACATCGAGCAACGGCGCGCCGGCGGCAACGCTTTCAAAACGCTGAACCTTGCGCTCCACCACCTGACCATCAAACGGCGCAACCACGCTGCAGCGTTTGACCTGAACCTGATACACCTGAGATTGCGCCTGCGTCTCGCTGAGCCTGGCCTCGGCCCGCGCCACTTCGAAACGCCCGACCGAATTCAACGCCGCCAGTTGTTTGTTGTGAGCCAACTCCTCACCGGCCCCACGGCTCGCAGCCTGCGCCGCATTGAGCTGCGCCTGATAAGCCGAACAATCGAAACGCGCCAGCGTATCGCCCTTCTTGAACGACTCGCCCTCACTGAACGGCAACTCGACAATCCGCCCGGACAACTCACTGGCAAGCATCGCCTGATCCCGGGCCCGCAACACGCCACGGGCCTCGGTACTGGCTGGCGAACCGCC
>NZ_AKJI01000012.1:0-27700 GCF_000282415.1 Pseudomonas sp. GM60 | reverse complement strand
ATCGCCAGCAAGCCGGCTCCGACAAAAGCGCTGTCAGTTCTTGTGCAGCTTGCTCATCAACTCCGCCTCAGCCTGGGTCAAGCCGCAGGACTGAGTCAGTTCATCGACGCTCGCGCCCATTCCGACCAGGCGTGCTGCCTGGGCAAACGACAGGCTCGACGGGTCGCGCTGTTCAAGCTGAGCCAGCTTGTCCGGCAACGGCCCGACCACCGCGCGCAGCTCGTGAAGGTCTTCACCCATGCGCACGCTGCCGTTCTGGTAGTTGTCAACACGTTTACTCAGGTCCTTGATGCGCTGATCGCGCAGCGCATCGCCCTCGGCCTGTTGCGCGGCGATCTGCCGCTGACCGCGAATGTACGCCAGAAACATTGCCAGCGTGCCTGCCCAGAAGAGGAACAGGACAATGACCGCAACCTCAAGAATCAATCAGATACTCTCCAGTTCCGACCATTCTTCTTCGCTCATCATCTTGTCCAGCTCGACCAGGATCAGCAATTCGTTGTTCTTGTTGCACACGCCTTGAATGAACTTGGCGGACTCTTCGTTACCCACGTTCGGCGCGGTTTCGATTTCCGACTGACGCAGGTAAACCACTTCAGCCACGCTGTCGACCATGATCCCGACCACTTGCTTGTCGGCTTCGATGATGACGATCCGGGTGTTGTCGCTGATCTCGGCATTCATCAGGCCGAAGCGCTGACGGGTGTCGATCACGGTCACCACATTGCCGCGCAGGTTGATGATGCCCAGCACGTAGCTCGGGGCACCCGGGACCGGGGCGATTTCGGTGTAACGCAGGACTTCCTGAACGCGCATCACGTTGATGCCGTAGGTTTCATTGTCCAGCTTGAAGGTTACCCATTGCAGGATCGGATCTTCGGAACCTTTTGCAGACGACGCCTTATCATTCATACCCTGACCCCTCGAAAAACCGCCCTAGCGGTGTGTGTTCAGTGCGATGGCAAGTCACTTGCCCCGCGTGTTTTTTATGTCGGTTTGTGCGACGGCTTGCCGCCGTCCATGTGCTTCGCCCCACCGCTGGCGATCAGCTCGGCCAGTTCGGAAACGTCGAGCAACGCACACATGTGTTCAATCACCGTGCCCGCCAGCCATGGCCGTTGACCACGGTGGGTGCGCCATTTGATTTCGTTCGGGTCCAGGCGCAACGAGCGGCTGACCTGATGCACTGCCAGCCCCCACTCGTAGCCCTGAACCGAAATAACGTATTGCAGGCCCTGACGGAAGTCATCGCGATAGCGGTCGGGCATGACCCAACGGGCGGTATCGAGCACTTTCAGGTTGCCGGCCTGGCTCGGCAGGATTCCGAGGAACCATTCCGGCTGACCGAACAGCGGTGTCAGTTCCTGACCGGCCAGGGAATAAATCGAGCCCAGGCACACCAGCGGCACCGCCAGGGTCAACCCGGCGACATCGAACAACAGGCATTCGAACGGCTCGGCGGCCCACGCAGGACGGCCGTTGGTTTCCACTGGCGGCGGCGTGTTGCTCGGCGGCAGATGGACTTCGACGATCGGCGGCACGAGCGCTTGCAACTGCGGTGCGGTCGGCGGTACCAGCTCTTGCAGCAGCGGAGCGGTCGGCGGAACGAGCGCTTGCAGCAGCGGAGCGATGGTCGATACCGGCGCCAGTGCCGGGGCCGGCGCTTCCATCAGCGCCACCGGGGCTTTCACCACAGGTGCGGTGACTGGCGCGGCAACGGCTGGCGGTTTCTCGGCCGGCTTCTGCGCATCGCGCGCCTGTTCTTCAAGCACCGCGGCCTGGAATTCGTCCAGCGCCGCTTCAACCTCGACCACCTCGGGAATCGCTTCGATTTCCGGCGGCAACTCTTCGGTCGCGTCCATCAACAAGCTGTCCAGATAGGACTGGAGCGCAAGTTGCGGACGGGAAGTGATTTTTACCGGGCGATTCATCTCACGCCACCTGCGCAACGGATTGCTGCGCCAGCAAGTGCTTCAGCAGCGCGCGATAGGCCAGCACACCGCGGCTCTTGCCGTCGAATTGCGAAGGCGTCACGCCGGCACGGCTGGCGTCGCGCAAACGCGTATCGACCGGGATGTAGCCTTGCCAGATTTCTTCCGGATACTTGTCGCGCAACACCCGCAAGGTCCCGAGCGACGCCTGCGTGCGCCGGTCGAACAGGGTCGGTACGATGTTGAATGCCAATGGCTGCTTGCGCGAACGGTTGATCATCGCCAGCGTGTTGACCATGCGCTCCAGGCCTTTGACCGCCAAGTGCTCGGTCTGCACCGGAATCACCAATTGCTGACTGGCCGCCAAGGCATTGACCATCAGCACGCCGAGCAACGGCGGGCTGTCGATCACCGCGTAATCGAAGTCCTGCCACAATTGCGCCAGGCTCTTGGCAATCACCAGGCCCAAACCACTCTGCCCCGGCGACTGGCGCTCAAGCGTCGCCAGCGCAGTGCTCGACGGCAACAGGGAAATACTCGCGTGACTGGTGGGCAACAGCAACTGACCGGGCAAGCCTTGCGGCACGCTGCCCCGGTGCAGGAACAGGTCGTAGCTGCTGTGTTCCAGGCTGTCGGGGTCGTAACCGAAGTAGCTGGTCATCGAGCCGTGGGGATCGAGATCGACCACGACCACGCGCTTGCCCGCCTCAGCCAGCAACCCGGCTAAAGCGATAGAGGAAGTGGTTTTACCAACACCACCCTTTTGATTGGCAACGGCCCAGACTCTCATTCGGATTGTTCCTCCCGGTCGATTCGACCGGGAAATAGCTCAACGTGTTAATGCGGGTGACGGAGAATTGACGGCGCTCTCTCGTCCCGGCGACTTGACTGGTGCAGGTGCAGTTTGTGTGCCAGCACGCTTCAACGCGGCATCCGGTTGCGCATGAGCGGTTCCGGTGCCAGTGAGGCTGCGACGGACATCAAGATTTCGTGACACCACCAACACCACACGACGGTTGCGCGCACGGCCTTCGGCGGTCGCGTTGTTGGCCACCGGCTGGAATTCGCCGTAACCCACCGACGCCAAACGACCAGGATTTACCCCCTGCATCGCCAGCATCCGCACGATGCTCGCCGAACGGGCCGAGGACAGCTCCCAGTTGGTCGGGTATTGCGCGGTGCGGATCGGTTGATCGTCGGTGAAACCTTCGACGTGAATCGGGTTGTCGAACGGCCTCAGAATCACTGCAACTTTATCGATGATGTTGAACGCCATGTCGCTGGGCATGGCATCGCCGCTGCCGAACAACAGGCTGGAATTGAGTTCGATCTCGACCCACAACTCGTTGCCGCGAACGGTCATCTGGTTGGAGCTGATCAAGTCGCCGAACGCGGCGCTGATGTCATCGGCAATGCTTTTCAGCGGATCGCTGGCACCGGCGATGCCGGCATCGACCTGTTCGCTGTCCTTGACCAGCGGCTTGGCCGGGGTCACGGTTTTCGGACGCTCTTCACCGATGGGGATCGGCTGGAGCGAACGATCCGAATCGGTGAACACGCCGATCAACGCTTGCGAGATGATCTTGTACTTGCCTTCGTTGATCGAAGAAATCGAGTACATCACCACGAAAAAGGCGAACAGCAACGTAATGAAGTCGGCATAGGAAACGAGCCAGCGTTCATGGTTTACATGTTCTTCAGGTTGTCGACGGCGTGCCATAGTCCATGTCTCCCATCAATCCATGAAGCCCTGAAGCTTCAACTCAATAGAGCGAGGGTTTTCACCTTCGGCGATCGACAGGATGCCTTCCAGCAACATTTCGCGATAACGCGACTGACGCAATGCAACGGATTTGAGTTTCGCGGCAATCGGCAGCAGCACCAGGTTGGCACTGGCGACGCCGTAGATGGTGGCGACGAAGGCCACGGCGATGCCGCTACCCAGTTGCGACGGATCGGCCAGGTTGCCCATGACATGGATCAGGCCCATTACCGCACCGATGATGCCGATGGTCGGCGCGTAGCCGCCCATGCTTTCGAAGACTTTGGCGGCTTCGATGTCGCGGCTTTCCTGGGTATAGAAATCCACTTCCAGAATGCTGCGAATCGCTTCCGGCTCGGCGCCGTCCACCAGCAGTTGCAGGCCTTTGCGCGAGTAGGCGTCGGGTTCGGCGTCGGCGATACCTTCCAGACCGAGCAGACCTTCCTTGCGGGCGGTCAGGCTCCAGTTCACCACGCGGTCAACGCCGCCGGCCAGGTCCACGCGTGGCGGGAACAGGATCCAGCCAACAATCTGCATGGCGCGCTTGAACGCGCTCATCGGCGATTGCAGCAGCGCCGCGCCGACGGTCCCGCCGAGCACGATCAACGCTGCCGGACCGTTGGCCAGCGCGCCGAGATGGCCGCCTTCAAGGAAGTTGCCACCAATGATGGCGACGAACGCCATGATGATCCCGATAAGGCTGAGTACGTCCATCAGATGCACGCCTCGACCAGGTGCTTGCCAATATCGTCGAGGCCGTACACCGCATCGGCGAGTTCGGCTTTGACGATGGCCATCGGCATGCCGTAGATCACGCAGCTGGCTTCATCCTGAGCCCAGATCGAGCTGCCGCCCTGCTTGAGCAGGCGCGCGCCTTCACGACCGTCGGCGCCCATGCCGGTCAGTACCACCGCCAGAACTTTGTCACCGTAGGACTTGGCGGCCGAACCGAACGTGATGTCCACGCACGGCTTGTAGTTCAGACGTTCGTCGCCCGGCAGGATTTTCACCGCGCCACGGCCGTCGATCATCATTTGCTTGCCACCCGGCGCCAGCAGCGCCAGGCCCGGACGCAGGATGTCGCCATCCTCGGCTTCCTTGACGCTGATGCGGCAGAGCTTGTCCAGACGCTCGGCGAACGCCTTGGTGAAGGCGGCCGGCATGTGCTGGATCAACACGATCGGGGCAGGGAAATTGGCCGGCAACTGAGTCAGAACCCGTTGCAGGGCAACCGGGCCGCCCGTGGACGTACCGATGGCAACCAGTTTGTAGGCTTTGCGTTTCGGCGCTGGCGACGATGGGCTGGCTGCGAATGTGCGAGCCGGGATCGGTGCCGGTGCCGGACGAGCAGGTGCGCTGCTGCCATAACTGCCGATGCTGGAAGGCGCAGGTGTCGGCGCGGGTGCAGCGACCGGTGCCGGCGCGCTGTAGGCGCTGACACGACGATTACTGCGCGAGATGCTGAGAATCTTCTCGCACAGCAGTTGCTTGACCTTCTCGGGATTGCGCGAGATGTCTTCGAAATTTTTCGGCAGGAAATCCACCGCGCCGGCATCCAGCGCATCCAGGGTGACCCGGGCGCCTTCGTGCGTCAGCGAGGAGAACATCAACACCGGGGTCGGGCAGCGCTGCATGATGTGCCGCACTGCCGTGATGCCATCCATCATCGGCATCTCGTAGTCCATGGTGATCACGTCCGGCTTGAGGGCCAGTGCCTGATCGATCGCCTCTTTTCCGTTGGTCGCCGTACCGACGACCTGGATATTCGAATCCGCTGAAAGAATTTCCGAGACGCGGCGGCGGAAAAACCCCGAATCGTCCACCACCAGGACTTTGACTACCATAAACACTCCGTTAGGCGGGGGCGAGGCTTCGTCGCCCCGCTCCCCCAGAATCAAATACGCCGTGCGGCGTAACGCTTGAGCATGCTCGGAACATCGAGAATCAGCGCAATGCGACCGTCACCGGTGATGGTGGCGCCCGACATGCCCGGGGTTCCCTGGAGCATTTTGCCCAATGGCTTGATGACCACTTCTTCCTGGCCGACCAGTTGATCGACAACGAAGCCGATCCGCTGGGTGCCCACCGAAAGGATCACCACATGGCCTTCGCGCTGCTCTTCGTGAGCAGCGGAGCTGACCAGCCAGCGCTTGAGGTAGAACAGTGGCAGCGCCTTGTCCCGCACGATCACCACTTCCTGACCGTCCACCACGTTGGTGGTCGACAGGTCGAGGTGGAAGATCTCGTTGACGTTCACCAGCGGGAACGCGAACGCCTGGTTGCCGAGCATGACCATCAGCGTCGGCATGATCGCCAGGGTCAACGGGACCTTGATGACGATCTTCGAGCCTTTGCCCTTGGTCGAGTAGATATTGATGGTGCCGTTGAGCTGGGCGATCTTGGTTTTCACCACGTCCATGCCCACGCCACGACCCGACACGTCGGAAATCTCGGTCTTGGTCGAGAAACCCGGTGCGAAGATCAGGTTGAAGCAGTCGGACTCGCTGAGGCGGTCCGCCGCATCCTTGTCCATCAAACCTTTCTTCACCGCGATGCCGCGCAACACGTCGGCGTCCATGCCCTTGCCGTCATCGGAGATGGACAGCAGGATGTGGTCGCCTTCCTGTTCAGCGGACAAAATCACTTTGCCGCTACGCGGTTTGCCCATCGCTTCGCGATCGGCCGGCTCTTCGATACCGTGGTCGACCGAGTTGCGCACCAAGTGGACCAGCGGGTCGGCCAGGGCCTCGACAAGGTTTTTGTCGAGGTCGGTTTCTTCGCCGACCAGCTCCAGGTTGATCTCTTTCTTGAGCTGGCGAGCCAGGTCGCGAACCAGACGCGGGAAGCGCCCGAAGACTTTCTTGATCGGTTGCATCCGGGTCTTCATGACCGCGGTTTGCAAGTCGGCCGTGACCACGTCGAGGTTCGACACGGCTTTGGACATGGCTTCATCGGCGCTGTTGGCACCCAGGCGAACCAGGCGGTTACGCACCAGCACCAACTCGCCGACCATGTTCATGATTTCGTCGAGACGCGCGGTGTCGACCCGCACGGTGGTCTCGGCTTCGCTGGCCGGTTTTTCCGCAGGCGGCGCGGCTGCTGCACGGGCAGGCGCCGGTGCAGCAGCAGCGGCGGCAGGTTTCGGTGCAGCGGCGGCAGCATGCTTCGCTGCTTCGGCTTTTGGCTCGGGCGCCTTGGCGACAGGTGCCGGGGCCTTGGCGACGGGCGTTGCTACCGAAGAGGCGGCGGAACCGGTGCCGACTTCAGTGAACTTGCCTTTGCCATGCAATTCGTCGAGCAGCGATTCGAACTCGTGATCCGAGATCAGATCGCCGCCAGCCGCTGCTGCGGTTGGCGCAGCCGGGGTCGGTACCGAGGCAATGGCCGATTCCAGCGCGTCGACGGCAAAGTTGCCCTTGCCGTGCAACTGATCGAGCAGTGCTTCGAACTCGTCGTCGGTAATGTCGGAACTGTCACCTGGCGCTTTCGGCGCAGCCGGTGCGGCAGGCGCAGCGGGTGTTGCCACCGCGTCGACGGCGAACTGGCCTTTGCCGTGCAACTGATCGAGCAACGACTCGAACTCGGCATCGGTGATTTCATCGCTGGTCGCGGCATCGCTGGCCGGCAGCGCAACAGCGGCCGGGGCCTCAGCCTGAGCCTTGACGGCGTTCAGCGAGTCCAGCAGTTGTTCGAATTCGTTATCGGTGATGTCGCCTGATTCGGCTTCGGCAGCCGGCTCTTCCACCACTTCAGCCACAGGTGCGGCTTGATCGGCGGTTTGCGGCTCGGCCAGACGGGCCAGGGCTGCAAGCAATTCAGGCGTGGCGGCCGTTATCGGGCCGCGCTCGCGGACTTCGCTGAACATGCCGTTCACCGCGTCCAGCGCTTCGAGAACCACGTCCATCAATTCCGAATCGACGCGACGTTCACCCTTGCGCAGGATGTCAAACACGTTCTCGGCGATGTGACAGCACTCCACCAGCTCGTTGAGCTGGAGGAAGCCGGCGCCCCCTTTTACAGTGTGAAAACCGCGAAAAATTGCATTGAGCAAGTCCGCATCATCCGGTCGGCTTTCAAGCTCGACCAGCTGTTCGGACAGTTGCTCTAGAATCTCGCCGGCCTCAACCAGGAAATCCTGAAGGATCTCTTCATCGGCGCCGAAGCTCATTAAGGGGGTGCTCCTAAGGTCTAAAAACCTAAAAAACCTAAAATGCTAAAACTCTAGAATCCTAGGCTGGATAACAAATCGTCCACATCGTCCTGACCGGACACAACATCTTCTCTTTTATCGGCATGAATCTGCGGACCTTCACCCTGAGAGAGATGTTTTTGCGGATCTTTTTCTGCAAGCATCGCTTCACGGTCATGTTCGATGCCCGCAAAGCGGTCCACCTGACTGGCCATAAGCACGAGCTTGAGCAGGTTGCTTTCAACTTCGGTGACCAATTGGGTCACACGCTTGATCACCTGACCGGTGAGGTCCTGGTAATCCTGAGCTAGCAAAATGTCGTTAAGGTTGCTCGACACCGCGCGGTTGTCCACGCTGCTGCGCGCCAGAAAACCATCGACACGCCGTGCCAGTTCACGAAATTCCTCAGCCCCTACTTCGCGACGCATGAACCGCCCCCAGTCCGTGCTCAGCGCCTGAGCTTCATCGCTCAGGCTGTTGACCAGCGGCGTGGAGTTTTCGACCAGATCCATGGTGCGGTTGGCTGCGGCCTCTGTCAGCTTGACAACGTAACCCAGACGCTCGGTGGCATCTGTGATCTGGGACACTTCCTCGGCTTGCGGCATGTGCGGGTCAATCTGAAAATTGACGATCGCACTGTGCAGCTCGCGGGTGAGCTTGCCCACTTCCTGATACAGGCCGCGGTCACGGGTCTGGTTGAGCTCATGGATCAGTTGCACAGCGTCGCCGAACTTGCCTTTTTCAAGGCTTTCGACCAGTTCGACCGCATGTTTTTTCAGGGTCGATTCAAAATCGCCCAGTGAAGATTCGTTTTGGTCCATAGCTCCCCCGTGGCGCAGTTTCTCAACCGATGCGTTCGAAAATCTTCTCGATTTTTTCTTTCAACGCCTGGGCCGTGAAGGGTTTGACCACATAGCCGTTTACGCCGGCCTGGGCCGCTTCGATGATCTGCTCGCGCTTGGCTTCAGCGGTCACCATCAGCACTGGCAGGTGCTTGAGCTTTTCATCGGCGCGCACGTGGCGCAGCAGATCGATACCGGTCATGCCAGGCATGTTCCAGTCCGTTACCAGAAAGTCGATGCTTCCGCTGTTGAGAACCGGAATGGCAGTAATGCCATCGTCGGCCTCGACCGTGTTGGTGAACCCAAGGTCACGCAACAGGTTTTTTATGATCCGCCGCATCGTTGAGAAGTCATCAACGATGAGGATTTTCATGTTCTTGTCCAATTCGACCTCCAAGCAGTCTTAAACGCGCCCAGCACCTGGACGCGCCATTTCAATCAATCCGGCAAAGCACTCAATGACTGTCTGGAGCACAACAGATCGAGACCGGCGCAGTTCAACACCACACCAGCCAAGTTCGCAGTGTCCCCACACTGCCTTCAGCGCGCTCGCCACTCCCCCAAACGCCCCCGCAAACGGGCCGCGCACTGGCTGTGTAACTGGCTGACCCGAGATTCGCTGACCCCCAGGACCTCACCGATTTCCTTGAGATTCAACTCTTCGTCGTAGTACAGCGCCAACACCAGTCGCTCACGCTCCGGCAAATTGGCAATCGCGTCCGCCAGCGCTGCCTGGAAGCGTTCATCTTCCAGATCGCGCGACGGCTCGAGATGAGCACTCGCGCCATCCTCATGCAGCCCTTCGTGTTCGCCGTCCTGCAGCAGGTCGTCGAAACTGAACAAGCGGCTGCCCAGGGTGTCGTTCAAAATCCCGTAGTAATCGTCGAGACTCAATTGGAGTTCGGCCGCAACTTCGTGATCTTTAGCGTCACGGCCGGTTTTAGCTTCAATCGAGCGAATTGCGTCGCTGACCATGCGGGTATTGCGGTGGACCGAACGTGGCGCCCAGTCCCCTTTGCGCACTTCATCAAGCATGGCGCCGCGGATCCGGATGCCCGCGTACGTCTCGAAACTCGCGCCTTTGCTGGCGTCATATTTGGTCGATACTTCAAGCAGGCCGATCATCCCGGCCTGGATCAGGTCTTCGACCTGGACACTGGCTGGCAGTCGCGCCAGCAGGTGGTAAGCAATGCGTTTGACCAGTGGCGCGTAACGCTCGATCAGCTCGTACTGCGCGTCACGCGCCGACTTCTTGTAGAGGTTGTAACCGCTGGCTGTCATAGCACGGGTCCTGCCGTTTGTTGCACGAGGCGCTCGACGAAAAACTCCAGGTGCCCGCGCGGGTTGGCAGGCAGCGGCCAGGTATCGACTTTTTGTGCGATGGCCTTGAAAGCCAGGGAGCACTTGGAACGAGGGAAGGCTTCATAGACCGCGCGCTGCTTCTGCACAGCCTTGCGCACGCTTTCGTCGTATGGCACCGCACCGACGTATTGTAAGGCGACGTCGAGGAAGCGGTCCGTGACCTTGGTCAACTTGGCAAACAGGTTGCGGCCTTCCTGCGGACTCTGGGCCATGTTGGCCAGGACGCGGAAGCGGTTCATGCCGTAGTCGCGGTTGAGCAGTTTGATCAGGGCGTAGGCATCCGTGATCGAAGTCGGTTCGTCGCAGACCACCAGCAAGACTTCTTGCGCGGCGCGAACAAAACTGACTACCGAGTCACCAATACCCGCAGCTGTGTCGATCACGAGCACGTCGAGGTTGTCGCCGATATCGCTGAACGCCTGGATCAGGCCGGCATGCTGGGCCGGACTCAGATGAACCATGCTTTGTGTGCCGGACGCGGCCGGGACGATGCGGATGCCGCCTGGCCCCTGCAACAATACGTCGCGCAGCTCACAGCGGCCTTCGATGACGTCGGCCAGGGTACGTTTGGGTGTCAGTCCCAGCAGGACGTCGACATTCGCCAGCCCCAGATCGGCGTCCAGCAGCATGACGCGCCGGCCGAGCTCAGCTAGAGCCAGGGACAAGTTCACTGACACATTAGTCTTCCCGACGCCACCTTTGCCGCCGGTCACCGCGATCACCTGTACGGGATGCATGCTGCCCATGTTATTTCTTTACCTTGTCTTGCATAGACGGAGGCCACATTACTGGCTGCGCGTTCATCAACTGAACAATGCATGGCAGACCATCGATGTAGGTACAAAAACTGTTCATTAATACCTCAGCCAACCTGCTTGGTCGGGCTGTGATAAATATCAGCGAACATGTCAGCCATGGCTTCTTCGCTGGGTTCTTCCTGCATTTGCACGCTGACGGCGCGACTGACCAACTGATGACGACGCGGCAGATGCAGATCATCCGGAATACGCGGTCCATCAGTCAGGTAAGCCACCGGCAATTCATGACTGATCGCCAGGCTCAACACCTCGCCCAGACTTGCCGTCTCATCCAGTTTAGTCAGGATGCAGCCAGCCAGCCCGCAGCGCTTGTAACTGTGATAAGCGGCGGTTAGAACCTGTTTTTGGCTGGTGGTTGCCAGAACCAGATAATTTTTTGATTTGATGCCACGACCGGCCAGGCTTTCGAGCTGCATGCGCAATGCCGGATCGCTGGCCTGAAGGCCCGCGGTATCGATCAGCACCACGCGCTTTCGCAACAAAGGATCCAGCGCCTGCACCAGGGACTGGCCAGGATCGACGTGCGTCACCGACACATTGAGGATCCGGCCGAGGGTCTTGAGTTGTTCCTGGGCACCGATGCGGTAGCTGTCCATGCTCACCAGCGCGATGTTCTGCGCGCCGTACTTGAGTACGTAACGGGCCGCGAGCTTGGCCAGGGTGGTGGTCTTGCCCATGCCGGCCGGGCCGACCATGGCAATCACGCCGCCCTCTTCCAGTGGCTCGACTTCCGGTGTGGCGATCATCCGCGCCAGGTGCGCCAGCAACATGCGCCAGGCCTGACGAGGTTCATCAATGTCGGTAATCAGTTCCAGCAGATCGCGGGACAACGGACCGGACAAACCGATGCGTTGCAGGCGGCGCCAAAGGTTGGCCTGGGCCGGGCGGCTGCCTTGCAACTGATTCCAGGCCAGCGAACCGAGCTGTACTTCCATCAGTTCGCGCAGGCTGTTGAGTTCGAAACGCATCGAGTCGAAGGCACGCGGATCAACACCGGTCGCGGCAGGCGCGGGGGCCGGTGCCGGGCGACGAGGTTCAGCGTAGGTCGGCTCGATCAGCGGCTCGGCGGCAGTCAACGGCAGACCGGCGAACAACTGGCGATTGGTGGACTTGTCGCTCTCGCCATCGCTGCGCAGGCTCAGTTCGGCCTGGGCAGTGACGATCCGCGACTGGGTCTTGCGCAGCTCATCCTCGAGTTCCATGTTCGGAACACGCGGGGCCAGCGCCGACAGTTTGTAATCCAGAGCGGCCGTCAGCTCGACACCACCGGCGATCCGGCGGTTGCCAATGATGGCGGCATCAGCGCCCAGCTCATCACGAACCAGCTTCATGGCCTGACGCATATCGGCGGCGAAAAAACGCTTAACTTGCATAAACCACTACCTCAGCCGTTGGGCCCTACTGTCGCAACGATGGTCACTTGCTTGTTGTCAGGGATTTCCTGGTAAGCCAACACATGCAAACCCGGGACTGCCAGTCGGCCGAATCGCGACAGCATCGCGCGAACCGGGCCGGCCACCAGCAGAATCACCGGCTGACCTTGCATTTCCTGACGCTGCGCCGCATCGATCAACGAGCGCTGCAGTTTTTCAGCCATGCTTGGCTCCAGCAGAACGCCCTCTTCCGAGCCTTGTCCTGCCTTCTGAAGACTATTGAGCAATATTTGTTCCAACCTTGGCTCCAAGGTGATAACTGGCAGCTCCGACTCAGTCCCCACAATGCTTTGGACGATTGCACGAGATACGCCGACGCGGACGGCGGCCACCAGCGCGGCAGTATCTTGACTCTTGGCGGCATTGTTCGCGATCGCTTCGGCGATGCTGCGAATGTCCCGTACGGGCACCTGTTCGGCCAGCAACGCCTGGAGCACCTTGAGTAGCTGCGACAACGAAACCACACCCGGCACCAGCTCTTCCGCCAGTTTTGGCGAGCTTTTGGCCAGTAACTGCATGAGTTGCTGCACTTCTTCGTGGCCAATCAGCTCACTGGAGTGCTTGTACAGAATCTGGTTCAAATGGGTTGCCACTACCGTACTGGCATCGACCACGGTGTAACCGAGGGATTGTGCCTGTGCGCGTTGACTCACTTCGATCCAGACCGCCTCAAGCCCGAAAGCCGGATCTTTGGCGGTAATACCGTTGAGCGAACCGTAGACCTGACCAGGGTTGATCGCCAGCTCGCGATCCGGATAAATCTCCGCTTCGGCCAGGATCACCCCCATCAGAGTGAGGCGATAGGCGCTAGGCGCGAGGTCGAGGTTGTCACGGATATGCACAGTCGGCATCAGGAAGCCCAGATCCTGGGACAGCTTTTTACGCACACCCTTGATCCGCGCCAGCAGTTGACCACCCTGATTGCGGTCCACCAGCGGAATCAGACGATAGCCGACTTCCAGGCCAATCATGTCGATTGGCGTCACATCGTCCCAACCAAGTTCCTTGGTTTCCTGAGCGCGAGCCGGCGATGGCAGCAATTCCTGCTGACGCTTGACCTCTTGCAGGGCCTGAACCTTGACGATGTTCTGCTTCTTCCAGAACAGGTACGCGCCACCGGCCGCCAGGGCCGCCATGGTCAGAAAGGAAAAGTGCGGCATGCCGGGCACCAGGCCCATCACTGCCATCAGGCCCGCTGCCACGGCCAGCGCCTTGGGCGAGGCGAACATCTGGCGATTGATCTGTTTGCCCATGTCTTCCGAACCGGAAGCACGGGTCACCATGATCGCTGCAGCTGTAGATAACAACAGTGATGGCAATTGCGCCACCAAACCGTCACCGATGGTCAGCAACGCGTAAACCCTGCCCGCATCACCGAAGGTCATGCCGTGCTGGAAGATACCGACCGCCATGCCGCCGATCAGGTTGATGAACAGAATCAGCAAACCGGCGATGGCGTCGCCACGCACGAACTTGCTGGCACCGTCCATGGAACCGTAGAACTCGGCTTCCTGGGCCACTTCCATCCGGCGCATCTTGGCCTGGCTCTGATCGATCAGGCCGGCGTTCAAATCGGCGTCGATCGCCATTTGCTTGCCGGGCATCGCATCGAGGGTGAAACGTGCACTCACCTCGGAAATCCGCCCGGCACCCTTGGTTACCACGACGAAGTTGATGATCATCAAAATCGCGAAGACCACGATACCGACCACGTAGTTACCGCCGATCACCACCTCACCGAACGCCTGGATCACCTTACCGGCGGCGGCATGGCCGTCCTGCCCGTGAAGCATCACCACTCGCGTGGAGGCCACGTTCAACGCCAGTCGCAACAACGTTGCCACCAGCAGAATGGTCGGGAACACCGCGAAATCCAGCGGCCGCAACGCGTAGACGCAGACCAGCAGCACGACGATCGACAGCGCGATGTTGAACGTGAAGAACACGTCCAGCAGGAACGGCGGCACCGGCAGCATCATCATGGCCAGCATGACCAGCAGCAACAACGGCACGCCCAGATTGCCCCGACTTAAGTCGGCAACGTTTGTGCGGGCACTGTTGAGTAACTGAGAGCGATCCACCGGTTTTCCCCGTTCCTTAAAGCAAACTTTTGACGCCTGAAGCAGGCGCAGGGCGGGTACTGCAAGAAGCCTTCCAACTTTAGTCGGGACTGGTAATAGGCTTGTCAGATCGCGGCAAGCCTTGCTTCTGCATGAGCTGTCGAGTGAAGCGTCTACGCAGGGGTGGGATATGACACTAGCAGTTCTGATAGTGGCGAAAACATGAAAGCAAGCCGATGCTTAAAGTCCAGTTTTATGGACCCTGCTCGGAGCCCAACCAATGTCAAAGTCACCTCTGGAAAACCTGCTGTGCAGCTACCGCTACGATCCGATGGATAAGTCAATCGAACAAACCCCGGCCCATCAGGCGGGCCGGCAGCGCTTTTACTGCAATAACCGGCTGTCCAGCGAAATCCAGGGTGCGTCGAAGCGCAGCATATTCCAGCACGGCAGCCAGATATTGGCGCAACAGCATCATCGTGACGGCAAGATCGGAATAGCACTGCTGGCGACCGACCGACAACGCTCGGTGCTGAATGCACTCGACGCGTCCCAGCCTAATCCTCTTGCTTACACAGCTTACGGTCACTGCCCATCCGAAGACGGCTCGCGCAGCCTGATCGGGTTCACCGGCGAAGCACCAGACCAGGTGACCGGGCATTATCATCTGGGTAACGGGTACCGTCAGTACAATCCGGTAGTAATGCGGTTCAACAGCCCGGACAGCTGGAGCCCGTTTGGGAAGGGTGGGCTCAATGCCTATGCGTACTGTGGCGCAGATCCAATCAATCGGAGTGATCCGAGTGGACATAGCCCTTTGTTTTTCATTGGCTTAGGTTTGGCGGTGGCCGGCACAATCACTACCGCGGCGGCGGCCGTGACCAAAGAAAAAGTATTGAGAGCGGTTGGTCTTGCTTTGTTTGGGATCGGCTTCGCTATAGTGGGTTTTGACCGTTTCAGGAGCGCACAAATAGCAAATCGCGCCTCAACTAGCTCCAGCTCCAACCCCCTCCCCAACACCACGAACAGCCCACAGCCATCAACGATCCCCATGAAAGGATCACCGCCCGCCAGCACCCCGAATAGCCCTGGCGCGGCAAGCAGACAGTTGCGTAGTACGAGTGAAAATCAAACCGGACGTAATGCACTCAACGAAAATGTCAATTCCGGAGGCCAATCTCCCGGGATCCCCCCCCTCCCGACGAACAGTTCAAGCGGGCGATCAAACACCAATTATATGGAAAAGCGCCCTCCCTCGTTCGAGAGGGGATCTGCGCTCATCCTTCAAAAGCACACCACCATCCGAAACTCAACGATGAATTGAAACCGTCGCGGGCCCGCCCATAAACAAAAAACGGGGACACTCATTTGTTATGAATCCCCACGGACAAAAGGCCATTAACACTATCAGTTCTGTTAGTTCCCGATCATAGCGAAAGCGCGAATACTGAGCACCAGCCCTTCGGACCTTTGGAGCACGTACTCATGCAATCGCCGTGCGAAACCGAGCTTTGCCAGTATCACTACGATGCCCTCGACCAGCTGATCGCCAATGTGGTGCCGTGCAAGCCCCTGCATAAGCGTTTTTATTGTAAAAGCCATTTGGCCACCGAGATCCAGGGCGCGAACCGGTATTCGATGTTCCAGCACGGCGATCAGCTATTGGCGCAACAGCAGAGCGAGGGCGATGCACCTGATGCCACGCTGCTGGCGACCGATCAGCAGCGCTCGGTGTTACACACGCTTAAGGCCAATCACCCACGGCAACCTATCGCGTATACGCCCTACGGCCACCACCGCCCTGGAAACGGGTTACTCAGCCTGTTAGGGTTCAATGGCGAACGGCCCGACCCGGTGACCGGGCATTATTTGTTGGGGAATGGGTATCGAGCGTTTAATCCGATTTTGATGCGCTTTAATAGTCCGGATAACTGGAGTCCGTTTGGGAGGGGTGGGTTGAATTCGTATGCGTATTGCTTAGGAGACCCGACAAACAGAAGAGACCCGAGTGGACACAATGGATTACTGGCTTTTGTAAAAGCCCATATAAGCCAAGGTAACTCAATCGATACTTTCCTGAAGCGCCCCACCATGGTTATGCAAAACCATAATCCAGCCAAACAAGCCCTCAAGGCCGAACTAGCCGAAATTAAATTACTAATAGAATCGCCTGACCAACCTAAAAAAGGCACCCCTGCACAGCGCAACGAACTTGATAAAATTTTTAAAAAAGTCATGTTTGAAACAACATTAACTTTAGAAGAGCATACCCTCCTGAGAAACCCACCCAACATACCAGGCCATATTCCAACCCTCCAAAAACTAAGTCATGATGCAGTCTCGCGCCTGCCCAGCAGCCTGCAACAAGATCCGAGCTTGCAGACGCCAAAAATAGAACTTAGCAAAGAATTTAAGAAGCATGTTTGGGAAATTGTGAAGCAAGGAGAATATAACGACAGCGAAACACGAACAATTATAAGAAATACTTACATTGATGCAGCAAGCGGGAGAATCAGAGGCATCGATCCAACTCGACTCACACAGCAGTAGACTTCATCAAAGTAATCTCTGCGACCGCCATGCGACACTACGAATCCCGCCGCAAATCCGGCGGAATCGGCAAATCATCCTTCAACGGATCCGGCCGTTTACCCTTGCCAGCCCGGTGCTGACGGATCTGGTAAACATAAGCCAGCACCTGAGCAACGGCCAGATACAACCCACCAGGAATCTCCTGCTCCAACTCCGTGGAGTAATAAATCGACCTCGCCAAAGCAGGCGACTCCAGCAACAACACCTCATTCGCCACGGCGATCTCACGGATTTTCAGGGCCAGGAAATCACTGCCCTTGGCAATCAGCATCGGCGCCCCACCCTTGTCCGGGTCGTATTTGAGCGCCACGGCATAGTGAGTCGGGTTGGTAATGACCACGTCGGCCTCGGGGATGGCCGCCATCATCCGGCGCTGGGACATCTCGCGCTGCAACTGGCGAATGCGCTGTTTGACCTCTGGCTTCCCTTCCTGATCCTTGTGCTCGTCGCGCACTTCCTGCTTGGTCATCAGCAGTTTCTTGTGGCTTTCCCACAGTTGCACCGGCACGTCGACGGCGGCGATGATGATCAAGCCGCACGCCATCCACAGGGTGCTCCAGCCAACCACTTGCAGGCTGTGAATGATCGCCATGTCCAGCGGCTCGTGCGCAATGCGCATCAGGTCGTCGATGTCGGATTTCAACACCGCCAGCGCAACGAACAGCACAATGAAAAACTTCGCCAGGGCCTTGAGCAGTTCCACCAGCGCCTTGGCCGAGAACATCCGCTTCAGCCCTGAAGCGGGGTTCATGCGACTGAATTTCGGTGCCAACGAGCCCGCTGCGAACAGCCAGCCACCGAGGGAAATCGGGCCGAGAAACGCCGCCAGCAGCAAGGTGATCATCACCGGTTGAATCGACAGCAAGGCGATCAGCCCCGAGTGCAGAAGGAAAGTGCCCATGCTGCGCTGATCCAGAATCACTTCCCGCGACAGCGTGAAGTTCATGCGCATCAGCTCCATCATGTCCTGCGCCAAAGCCCCGCCGAAGATAAGTAGCGCGCTGGCACCGGCGAGCATGATCGCCAGGGTGTTGAGCTCTTTGGAGCGCGCAATCTCGCCCTTTTCCCTGGAGTCCTTTTTACGTTTCTCCGTGGGGTCTTCTGTTTTGTCCTGACCGCTTTCGCTCTCAGCCATGACTCAGCGCGCCCGTACCAGTTCGCGTAACCACTGCAAGGCCTCGGTAGCCAGCGGTTGGTACTGATTGATGATGTCCGCCAGCCCGACCCAGACAATGAACAGCCCGAGCACCAGGGTCAGCGGGAAGCCGATGGAAAAAATGTTCAGCTGCGGCGCGGCGCGGGTCATGACGCCAAACGCGATGTTGACCACCAGCAGCGCGGTGATCGCCGGCAGTACCAGTAACAATGCCGCCCCCAGCACCCAACCGAGCTTGCCGGCCAGGTCCCAGAATTGGGAAACCATCAAGCCGCTACCGACCGGCAACGTGGTGAAACTTTCCGTGAGAATTTCGAAGACCACCAAGTGGCCATTCATGGCCAGGAACAACAGCGTCACCAGCATGGTGAAAAACTGCCCGATCACCGCCACCGATACGCCGTTGGTGGGGTCGACCATCGACGCGAAGCCCATGCCCATCTGAATCGAAACGATCTGCCCGGCGACCACGAAGGCCTGGAAGAACAGTTGCAGGGCGAACCCCATCACCGCACCGATGAGGATCTGCTCGGCAATCAGCAGCAGCCCGCTCAAGTCCAGCGCATTGACCGGCGGCATCGGCGGCAAACCGGGGGCAATCACGACGGTGATCGCGAGGGCGAAATACAGGCGCACACGCTTGGGCACCAGGGTCGTACCGAAAACCGGCATGACCATCAGCAGGGCACCGATGCGAAACAACGGCAACATGAACGTCGCCACCCAGGTGCTGATCTGGGTATCGGTCAGTTGCAGCAGCGACGGCATGGTTTAGCCGATGACCCGAGGAATGTTGCCGTACAACTGCAGGATGTATTCCATGAACGTCTGCACCAGCCACGGCCCGGCAACGATCAGCGTCACCAGCATGACCAGCAGGCGCGGCAAGAAGCTCAGGGTTTGTTCGTTGATCTGCGTGGCCGCCTGGAACATCGCGACCAGCAGACCCACCAGCAGACTCGGAATCACCAGCACGGCGACCATCATGGTGGTCAGCCAGAGCGCTTCCCGAAAGATGTCTACCGCAACTTCCGGCGTCATGGCGAAACACCGCCGAAGCTACTCGCCAATGTCCCGATGATCAGCGCCCAGCCATCCACCAGCACGAACAGCATGATCTTGAACGGCAGGGAAATGATCAGCGGCGAGAGCATCATCATACCCATGGCCATCAGCACACTGGCGACGACCAGGTCGATGATCAGGAACGGAATGAAAATCATGAAGCCGATCTGGAACGCGGTTTTCAGCTCGGACGTGACGAAGGCCGGTACCAGAATGGTCAGCGGCGCCTGGTCCGGCGTGGCAATGTCCGTGCGCTTGGACAGGCGCATGAACAGTTCCAGATCGCTGCTGCGCGTCTGCGCCAGCATGAAGTCCTTGATCGGCACCTGCGCCTTGGCCACGGCGTCCTGGGCGGTAAGTTTTTCCGCCAGATACGGCTGCAAGGCATCCTGGTTCACCCGGTCAAACACCGGCGCCATGATGAACAGGGTCAGAAACAGCGCCATGCCCGTGAGGATCTGGTTCGACGGTGTCTGCTGCAGGCCCAGGGCCTGACGCAGGATCGAGAAGACGATGATGATCCGCGTGAAGCTGGTCATCAGCATGACGAACGCCGGAATGAAACTCAGCGCGGTCATGATCAGCAGGATTTGCAGGCTGACCGAGTATTCCTGAGCGCCCTGGGCGTTGGTGCCCAGGGTGATCGCCGGGATCGACAACGGATCGGCGGCGAAGGCCTGCGGCGCGGCCAGCATCAGGGCCAGCGTCAAGATGATGCGTAACGCACCCATTACTTCTTATCCTTCTGATCCTTGCCCATCAGTTCCATCAGGCGCAGGGCAAATTCCGGGGTCGCTTTCTCGGTGACCGGGACGTGCACCGGCTCCTTGAGCACATGCAGCGCGGTGATGGTGCCGGGGCTCAAACCGAGCAGAATCTGCTCATTGCCGACCTGCACCAGCATCAATCGGTCACGCGGACCCAGCGCCCGGGAACCGATCAACTCGATCACCTGCGCCTTGCCCGCAGGCCCGGCCTGCTGGACCCGGCGCAACAGCCAGGCGAGGAAGAAGA
The DNA here is from genome assembly GCF_000282415.1 of Pseudomonas sp. GM60. Lineage (NCBI taxonomy): Bacteria > Pseudomonadati > Pseudomonadota > Gammaproteobacteria > Pseudomonadales > Pseudomonadaceae > Pseudomonas > Pseudomonas sp. GM60. The sequence goes on along the minus strand of NZ_AKJI01000012.1, from coordinate 7,476 downwards.
TCAACCCCAGCACCAGCAGCAGACCGAGCACCAATTGCGTCAACTGACCCGCCACACCGCTGCTGACAGCAGGTGCGACGGCCACGGCAGCATTAGCCACCGGTTCGGCCGCCAACGCACTGAACGGCAAGGCCAGTAACAACCCCGAAAGCTTTTTCACTCAGCGCAGCTTCTTGATGCGTTCGCTTGGGCTGATCACGTCGGTCAGGCGGATGCCGAACTTCTCGTTGACCACCACCACTTCACCGTGAGCGATCAACGTACCGTTGACCAGCACGTCCAGCGGCTCACCGGCCAGGCGATCGAGCTCGATCACCGAACCCTGGTTGAGCTGCAGCAGGTTACGGATATTGATGTCGGTGCTGCCGACTTCCATGGAAATCGACACCGGGATGTCGAGGATCACGTCCAGGTTCGGACCTTCCAGGCTCACCGGATCGTTGTTTTTCGGCACGCTGCCGAATTCTTCCATTGGCAGACGGTTCGACGACGAACCAGCAGCGTCAGCCGCCAGCAAGGCGTCAATGTCGTCCTGCCCGGCATCGCCGGTTTCTTCCAGGGCCGCAGCCCATTCGTCAGCCAGCGCCTGGTCGTCCTGAGTATTCATATCGTCAGCCATCATGTGTCCTCGGCGGGCAACCCATCAGAGGGCAGCCGTCAGTTAAAAGCGAATATGTAGAGGCGCCGGTCAACGGCGCTCGATCGGCTCGATCACTTGCAACGCGAGGTTGCCTTTGTGCGAGCCCATCTTGACCTTGAACGCAGGCACGCCATTGGCGCGCATGATCATTTCTTCCGGCATTTCGACCGGGATAATGTCCCCCGGCTGCATGTGCAGAATGTCGCGCAGGCGCAACTGGCGACGGGCAACCGTGGCACCGATCGGCACGTCGACGTCGAGCACGTCCTGGCGCAGGGCATTGACCCAACGCTCGTCCTGATCGTCGAGGTCCGACTGGAAGCCGGCGTCGAGCATTTCACGCACCGGCTCGATCATCGAGTACGGCATGGTCACGTGCAGGTCGCCGCCACCGCCATCGAGTTCGATGTGGAAGGTCGACACCACAATGGCTTCGCTCGGACCGACGATGTTGGCCATGGCCGGGTTCACTTCCGAGTTGATGTACTCGAAGTTCACTTCCATGATTGCCTGCCAGGCTTCCTTCAGATCGACGAAAGCCTGCTCCAGCACCATGCGCACCACCCGCAGTTCGGTCGGGGTGAATTCACGCCCTTCGATCTTCGCGTGACGACCGTCACCGCCGAAGAAGTTGTCCACCAGTTTGAACACCAGCTTGGCGTCAAGGATGAACAGCGCCGTGCCGCGCAACGGTTTGATCTTGACCAGGTTGAGGCTGGTCGGCACGTACAGCGAGTGCACGTATTCGCCGAACTTCATCACCTGCACGCCACCGACGGCAACGTCCGCCGAGCGGCGCAGCATGTTGAACATGCTGATGCGGGTGTAGCGGGCGAAACGCTCGTTGATCATTTCCAGGGTAGGCATGCGTCCACGGACGATGCGATCCTGGCTGGTCAGGTCGTAGCTTTTGACACTGCCGGGTTCGGCAGCGGTATCGGTCTGTACCAGACCATCGTCGACACCATGCAACAGCGCATCGATCTCATCCTGGGACAGCAGGTCCTGCACGGCCATGTCGTGTTCCTACTGCAGTACGAAATTAGTGAAAAGCAACTGTTCGATGACCACTTTGCCGAGCTCTTTCTGCGCCACTTCCTGGACGCTGGCCGTGGCTTTCTGGCGCAGCATTTCCTGACCGACCGGCGATGCCAGGGTCGCGAAATCCTGCCCGGAGAACAGCATGACAAGGTTGTTGCGGATCACCGGCATGTGGACTTTGAGCGCTTCCAGGTCGGCCTGATTGCGGCCTTGCATGGTGATGCTCACCTGCATGTAACGCTGGCGGCCGTTCTGGTTGTAGTTGGCCACGAAGGCCGGCGCCATTTGCTCGAAAACCGCTGGTTGCTTGCCGACCGGGGCAGTTTCAACCACGGCGGCAGGCTTGCTCTGAGCGCTGTGCATGAAGAACCAGGTCGCTCCCACGGACAAGCCGATCGCCAGCAGCAGGGCCACCACGATCACAATGATCAGCTTGATTTTGCCTTTGGTTGCGGGGTCTTTTACTACTGCTTCGCTCTTCGCCATGCCAATAATCCGTCACTATTCGGGTTTTCACAGTCGCACGGCAAGGCAAGAGCAAGTGTTATGCCATGTAGGAGCGAGCTTGCTCGCGAAGAATTGGAAAGCAGCGCATTTTTTCAGAAAGTACGCGTCATCGTTCGAGCCCATCGCGAGCAAGCTCGCTCCTACAATGACTGGGACAGCAGCAAGAGAGGACGGGATAGCGTCCGTTAGGCATTCCCGCGCAGAGCGCGGGAACGATCGGAGATAAATCAGGCGTAGTAGTCGACAGCGCTGGAGCCGATGACACTGGTGGTGCTGGCCGCGACTTCGGCAACGGTCGGTGCGAGCTCTTCATCCACACCATCGAGGCGACCACCGCTGGCGTTGCTGCGCCCGCCCTGCCCCTGCTGAGCCTGTTGTTCCTGACCCTGCCCCTGCCAGCCACGCGACTGGTCGGACACGTTGACATCAACCTGCCCCATGCCCTGCTGCGCGAACATGTCACGCAAGCGGTGCATCTGACCATCGAGCGCTTCGCGAACGCTTGGATGCGCGCTCATGAAGGTCACTTGGGTCTGCTGGTCCGGCACCATGTTCACCCGAATGTCGAGGCGACCCAGTTCGGCCGGTTGCAACTGGATATCGGCCGCCTTGAGATTGGCGCTGGACAAGTACATGACCCGGTTCACGATTTCTTCGGTCCAGCCGCTTTGATTCATCGTGATCGGTTGATTCACCGGTACCGCGTTGGCGGTTTTCGGTGTAGCTGCCTGAGTCAGCGCCGCCAGACGGTTGGCGAAGTCGTCGACGCGGGTATCGCTGCTCGCCGACTTCAAGTCCTTGAGGCCGTCATCGATCAACCCACTGAAGGTTTTCTCACCGCCCTGGCTGGTACTGTCCTTGTCCGCCTGCACATCGAGCATGCCCGCCATGCCGGCGGCAAAGTTCTGTGCCGAGGTGGGTTCGCCATCAGCCTGGGCCTGGGCAGCCGTCGGCGCTGCCTTGGGTTGCGCCTGACTGGCAGCGGAAATATGACCGCCCTGCTCCATGGCCATACGCACGGCTGGCAGCGCATCCAGCGGATCGGCTTCAGGATCGAACGCGTCATCCGCCGGTGCGGCAACCTGTACCGCCGCCACTGGCGCAGCAACAGGAGGCGCCTGCACTTGCGGCTGCTCAGTGACCACCACTGGCGGTGCTTGCGGAACCGGAGCTGCCACCACGGCTTGCAACGCTGGCAGCAATGACGGATCGAGAGCCGGATCAACCGGCGCCGTGTCGACGACTACCGGGGTTTCTGCGGTATCCGCGGCAGCTGCGGCATCATCGCTGGCAGCCTTGTCGTCGGCCGGTGCCGGTTTATCGGCGGGCAAGGTTTTGCCGCTATCGGCAACCGTCGGTTCCGGGGCGGCAGCATTGTCGTTGCCGACGCTCTTTTTATCGGGGCTGTCCGGGGCTTTATCGCGCACCGGCTTCGGCGATCCATCGGTGGCCGCCGAAGGCTTGTTCTGGGCTTGATTGGCGTAGACCTGAGCGAAGCTGGAGGCTTTGTCCCCGGGCTCAGCGGACAGCGCCGGTGGATTGGCGGAGGCGGCTTGAGTCTTGGCCTGAGCGGCGGCCTGAAGAAGAATATTGGGGGTAACGGGCATGAAACGGTCTCCGCTGCACTGGGATCGTAGGTACAGTTGCGGAGATTGCTGCAAGGGTTGCGCCAGTTTTGTTCGAACGGCGCTAAAAACGCCGGACGGTCGCACTGTCAGCGAGAGAGCGCTGGCGCTCTGCTTCGTAGAGGGTGCGGATAATCGCGAATTCACTATCGATTTCGCTGATCAGTTTCTCGATGCCTTCCAGCGAGTCCTGTTTGCTTCGCTGCTCGAGCTCATTGCACAACTGCGCGAGGCGAATGGCGCCCATGTTGCTGCAACTGCCCTTGAAACTGTGCGCGGTGGCACCGAGCGTCTCGGCATCGTCAGCCTTGTGCAGCTGACTCAAGCGCTCTGTGGAATCGGCAAGAAAAGTATCCAGCAACGTCGAATACTCATCCTCCATGACCTCTTGCAACGCTCTCAGCACGTCGCGATCCAGATGTGTGTCAGCCACTTGCTCACTCCTTGATCAAGAATGCGCGGATTATGCCAGAGCCTCCCAGAAAAATTCCACGCGGGCACTACGACCATCGTCGGACCAGTTGGCGTTACGGCTCAACTGGCGGATCAGACTGACCCCGCGTCCCGACAGACGGGCACCATCGAGGGGGCGCGCCATCACCCTGTCGACATCAAAACCCTTGCCACTGTCTTCGACACGAATCGTCAGGCAACCGCCCTCGCCTTTGGGCGCAACCTGCAAATGCAGGCGCACATAGCCGTCTTGCAGCTCGTCCAGACGTGCATTGCGCTGTTGATAATAGCGGGCAAAACCCGAGGCATCGCGTTTCAGGCTTGAGTCCAGCCCCAGCACACCGTGCTCCAGCGCATTGGAGTACAACTCCGCGAGCACACTGTAAAGCGCACCGCTCTGGGCGCGCAAACCATGCACTTCCAGCAGCAACTGCAAAAGATACGGCAATGGATTGAAGCGCTTGAGGGTGGCCGCACGAAACTCGAAACTCACCGACCAGTCCAGCGGGCAGGACTGACCGCTATCGGAATACACCAGGGCCGGCGGACTCAGTTGTGCAGCCTCCAACAGGCTGACTTCGACCATGCTGACATCGTCGCGAGCCTCACCGCGAAAATCCCGCAGCGCCTGTTCAATCTCCTCGAACAGTTGATCTGGCCGACGATTGGCCGCAAACACCCGCTGCAATCGCTCGACGCCGAACAACTGCTCATTGGCATCGCACGTATCAATCACCCCGTCAGACAACAGGAACACCCGATCCCCGACCGCCATCGGAAACACTTCGGTACGGTCGTCGAACGTCTGCGGGCTCAGCACGCCCAGCGGCAAATGCCGAGCGGTCAGCTGTGTGCGCTCGCCGCTGGCAATACTGTGCAGGTAACCGTCCGGCATCCCGCCGTTCCAGACCTCCACCGAGCGCCGCTGAAAACTCAGGCACAGCAGCGTCGCACAACAGAACATGTCCACCGGCAGGATGCGCTTGAGCTTGGCGTTCATCTCGCGCAGGGTTTCCGACAGGCCGTAACCCTTGGCGGTCATGCCGTAGAAGACCTCGGCCAGCGGCATCGCCCCGACAGCCGCCGGCAAGCCATGGCCGGTAAAATCGCCGAGCAAGACATGCATGTCGCCGGCCGGAGTGAATGCCGCGAGCAGCAAATCACCATTGAACAGCGCATAAGGCGATTGCAGGTAGCGGATGTTGGGGGCGTTCAGGCAGCCGGAATGGGCGACCTTGTCGAACACGGCCTTGGCCACACGCTGCTCGTTGAGCAGGTAATCGTGGTGCCTGGCAATTTGGTCGCGCTGCTCCAGCACGGTGGCCTGCAACCGCCGCAAGCGGTCCATTGCCTTGATTTTGGCGGCGAGGATCACCTGGTTATAGGGTTTTGCCAGAAAGTCGTCACCGCCAGCCTCCAGACAGCGCGCCAAGGCTTCGCTTTCGCTCAGCGACGTCAGGAAGATGATCGGCACCAGGGTTTCCCCGGCCAGTGCCTTGATCTGACGTGCCGCCTCGAAACCGTCCATCACCGGCATCATGGCGTCCATCAAGACCAGTTGCGGTCGTTGTAAACGAAACGCTTCAACCGCTTCGGCACCGTTGGCCGCCGTCAGGACTTCATGACCCTGGCGACGGACGATACTCGACAGCAGCATGCGGTCGGCCGCGCTGTCTTCGGCAATCAGGATCGTCAGCGGCTCGAGCGGCTGCACGTTGGTCAACTGATGTCGAACAGTTTGTCGAAGTTGGAGATGGCGAGAATCTTCTTCACGTCAGAACTGCTGTTGACGACGCGAATGTCGGAATCGTCGCCACCGGCGTGATCACGCAGCAGAAGCAGCATGCCCAGTGCGGAACTGTCGAGGTAGGTCGCTTCTTTCAAATCGACGACGACTGCAGAGAGCTCCTTGTTCTCGTAGGACTCGCGAAATTCCTGATGTTTGGCGAAGTCGAATCGTCCTCTGATCGATATCGTCAGTTTTTGCCCATCCGGAGAGACTTCTGTAACGACTGACATTGAACGGCATCCTTGTCATTGGTGAACATACTTGTACAAGGTTTAGCACTTGACGGAGATGGGGGCAAGGCTGGAAAGGGGCGGAGTTTTTGAGGACGCCTTCGCGGGCAAGCCTCGCTCCTGCGGGATTTGTGCCGTTCACGAAATCATGGACGATGCGAAACCTGTAGGAGCGAGGCTTGCCCGCGAAGAACGATAACGCGGCCTGACTGATTCAGTACGGACTCTCACGCGGCAACCGCTGGGACAACTCGTCCATCAGCTTCTGTTCGCGCCTGTCTTCCAGCTGTCGCGCCTCGTCAGCGTAACGCTGAACCAGTTTGCGCAAGCCTTCGACCCGGGCAAATGCCTGCTGCCAGGTTTCCCGCGCCTTGTTCAGATTGTTCTGATGCCACGCCAGGCTTTGTCGCTGCTGATCGATGGCGGTGCCCAGTTGCGCGAGAAAGCCCTGATAACCCAGCAGCCACTGGCCCGAGACGCCGCTGCTGCCGCGCACGATCCATTGCTCCTGATAGTCGAGTCGAAAGGCTTCAAGGTCGGCGAGCTTGCTTTCTGCCACGCGAACCTGGCCCTGAAAATGGCCTAACCGCTGAGCGGCGGTTTTCTCGGCCTTTTCGGCCATTTCGACCACCGGCGCCAGACGCCCTGCCCGACTCTGGGCCATGATCGATTAACCGCCAGCCGCAGGCGCGAAGATCGAGCCCAGATAGGCTTCGCTTTCGCCCAGGCTGATGCTGTCGTTCAACCCTTGGCGCAGGTATTTGGCCAGCTGCGGCTGCAGGGAAATCGCCAGGTCGGTCTCGCGGTCACCGCCAGCGACGTAGGCGCCGACACTGATCAGATCCCGACTCTGCTGATAACGCGACCACAACTGCTTGAAATATTGGGCGCGGGTCATGTGTTCCGGCGACACCACCGACGGCATGACCCGGCTGATCGACGCCTCGATGTCGATGGCCGGGTAATGCCCTTCCTCGGCCAGACGCCGGGACAGGACGATGTGCCCGTCGAGCACACCCCGCGCCGAGTCGGCAATCGGATCCTGCTGGTCATCGCCTTCGGACAACACGGTATAAAACGCGGTGATCGAACCGCCGCCCTTTTCAGCGTTACCCGCCCGCTCCACCAGTTTCGGCAACTTGGCGAACACCGATGGCGGATAACCCTTGGTCGCCGGCGGCTCGCCAAAGG
>NZ_AKJI01000011.1:0-10268 GCF_000282415.1 Pseudomonas sp. GM60 | reverse complement strand
GGCCGACGGCCCCCCGCTGGTGCTGATCAAGGAAACCACCCAGCGCGAGTTCGAGGGCGGCACGCAGATCTTCATCTACGCGCCGGACCAGCACGACTTCTTCGCCGTGACCGTGGCCGCGATGGACCAGCTCAACCTGAACATTCACGACGCCCGGGTCATCACCTCCAGCAGCCAGTTCACCCTCGACACCTATATCGTGCTCGACACCGACGGCGACTCGATCGGCGATAACCCGGCACGGGTCAAACAGATTCGCGAAGGCCTGACCGAAGCCCTGCGCAACCCGGACGATTACCCGACGATCATCCAGCGTCGCGTACCGCGCCAGCTCAAGCATTTCGCGTTTGCACCCCAGGTGACGATCCACAACGACGCCCAGCGCCCGGTGACGGTGCTGGAGCTCAGCGCCCCGGACCGCCCGGGCTTGCTGGCGCGGATCGGCACGATTTTTCTGGAATTCGACCTGTCATTGCAGAACGCCAAGATCGCCACGCTCGGCGAGCGTGTGGAAGACGTGTTCTTCATTACCGACGCCAACAACCAACCGTTGTCTGACCCACTGTTGTGCAGCCGTTTGCAGGATGCGATCGTCGAACAGCTCAGTGTCAGCCAGGAACCCGATATCAAACTGTCGCGCTTAAGCATTTGAATTGGCCGGCTCTTTGTAGGAGCGAGCTTGCTCGCGATGAATGCGCAAACACCACGGGGCATCAGGTGCCCTGCGTTTACGTTGACGACCATCGCGAGCAAGCTCGCTCCTACAGGAACCTGCGTCGCCCCACATTGAACGAGATCTACCGATGAACAACGCTCTGTCCCAATTGCAGCCTTACCCGTTCGAGAAGCTCCGCGCCCTGCTCGGCAGCGTCACGCCAAACCCGGACAAGCGTCCTATCGCGCTGTCCATCGGCGAGCCGAAGCACCGTTCGCCAAGCTTTGTCGCCGAAGCCCTGGCAAGCAATCTGGACCAGATGGCCGTGTATCCGACCACCCTCGGCATTGCGGCCCTGCGTGAAGCCATCGCCGCGTGGTGCGAACGCCGCTTCAACGTGCCGAACGGCTGGCTCGACCCGGCGCGCAACGTGCTGCCGGTCAACGGCACCCGCGAAGCGCTGTTCGCGTTCACTCAGACCGTGGTCAACCGTGGCGACGACGCCCTGGTGGTCAGCCCGAACCCGTTCTATCAGATCTATGAAGGTGCCGCGTTCCTCGCCGGTGCCAAGCCGCATTACCTGCCGTGTCTGGACGAGAATGGCTTCAATCCGGACTTCGACGCCGTTTCCCCGGACATCTGGAAGCGTTGCCAGATCCTGTTCCTGTGCTCGCCGGGCAACCCGACCGGCGCGCTGATCCCGGTCGAAACCCTGAAAAAGCTGATCGCCCTGGCCGATGAGTACGACTTCGTGATCGCTGCGGACGAGTGCTACAGCGAACTGTATTTCAACGAACAAACACCGCCCGCCGGCCTGCTCAGCGCCTGCGCGGAACTGGGCCGCAAGGACTTCAAGCGCTGCGTGGTGTTCCACAGTCTGTCCAAGCGCTCCAACCTGCCGGGCCTGCGTTCGGGTTTCGTGGCCGGTGATGCCGACATTCTCAAAGGCTTCCTGCTGTACCGCACCTACCACGGCTGCGCGATGCCGGTTCAGACTCAACTGGCCAGCGTTGCTGCCTGGAATGACGAAGTGCATGTACGTGCCAACCGAGCGCTGTATCGCGAGAAGTATGACGCGGTGCTGGAAATCCTCGGCCCGGTGATGGACGTGCAGCGCCCGGATGGCGGTTTTTACCTGTGGCCGAATGTTGAAGGTGATGACGAGGCGTTCTGCCGCGATCTGTTCGTCGAAGAACACGTGACCGTGGTGCCTGGCTCTTACCTGTCCCGTGACGTTGACGGTTCGAATCCGGGTGCCGGTCGGGTGCGCATGGCGCTGGTTGCGCCACTGGCTGAGTGTGTGGAAGCCGCTGAACGTATTCGCAGCTTTATAACTCGCCACAAATAAAATTAAACTTGCCTGCACTGTGCAACGCAGTGCAGGCATTAACCACCCTCGCAATAACAACTAATAAATACCAACTTTACGCCCAACTACACACTCAACTAATCTCCCGCCAGAGCCGCATCAACTTAACAACCTCATAGCTTTACAATCCAAGACTGATGCGCAAAACAAAACCAAGTAAACATCTTCAGAAAAAACAACTTTAATAATACATGGATGTATATATGACAAACGTACCTTGTTGCCTCATTGAAAAACCATTAGACCTCCAGGCTGCTTACGAGACTGCCATCGCCGAAAACCCTGCGAATCGGCTAACTTCAGTGCCCGGACGTAAAAAGCGCGCAGTCGCCAGGCACACCTACTTCTGGGCACCGGGCCGCACATTGCGCATTGCTTTTCTGAACGGTGATCAAAGTTTTAAGGACGCCGTCAAGGCTGCGGCCAATAACTGGCTGCCACACATTAACCTGAAGTTCGAATTCGTCGAAGGCGAGGAAGGTGATATTCGTATCAAGAGCGAACCAGGCGTGTACTGGTCCCACATCGGCACCAGCGCCTTGACCGAGACAGATCAAAGCCTCCCGACCATGCTTCTGTCACCGGACCACCAACTTTCCTTGAAATTCTTCAACGCCAATACCATGCACGAATTTGGCCATGTACTGGGCGCAGAACATGAACACCTGCACCCGGAGTCGAACATTCCCTGGAACAGACAGGCCGTCTACGCGGCACATGGCGTGCCTGAAGGCGCTGACGAGGATAACTACACGCGACGCATCGTTGACGCACGCTACTTCAACCTCCTTGACCCCAGCGAAGTTGTTCACTCACCTTATGATCCAAAGTCGATCATGCACTATCCCGTGCGCCAGGACTGGACCGAAGGCGACTTCGAGATCTACCTCAACCTTGTTCTCAGCGAAAAAGACAAAGCATTCATGGCCGAAGTTTATCCCTCTTCCACCACGGATTAATGTCTCTCTCTTGAGCATTTGCCTTGTCGCACTAATGCCTCTTACGACCGGCATTCAGTGATGCATTATCAAGCTTTCAAGGAACTCGCCAAGGGCGACCGGTATCAGCCGCAACAGGGCTATTTCACGACGCCCAGATTAGCCTCGCTCAAATCGAGTTCTCCCAGCACCTCACGCAATACGTCATCACCAATCTGGTGGTGACGGCTGAGCTTATACAACTCCAGGCGTTGCGCCCGCAGCGCCTTCAAGCGCAGGCGCCGTTCCAGCAGGTCCATCTGAAACGCCAGCGCCTGGGCTTCCGCCGAATCGTTGAACACCTCCAGTTGATGCCGATACTCGGACATGATCCGTGCCTTGAGTTCGACAGCGAGCGCTGCCTGGGCGGCGTCCTGCGGATTGGCCTCTTCGGTTTCGAGCGCATGAATGGCGGCTTCGGCGGTTTTGCGCCAAGCATCGCGCACTTCACTGCGACGTTTGTCGTCAGGACTCTTCTCGATGCCGCGAAGCAACATTGGCAACGCAATACACGCGGCAATCAGCGACAGCAGAATGACCCCGGCCGCGATGAAAATCAGCAGATCGCGCTCAGGAAACGCCTCATTCCCCATCAGTATCGGCACTGACAACACACCCGCCAGCGTCACCGCACCGCGCACCCCACCAACGGTCAACAACCAGCAGGAGCGCGCCGTCGGCACTTGCGTCATTTCACCCTTGCCGCGCCAGCGACGCAGCAGCCCCGACAATCGCCAGATGCTCTGCACCCAGACAAACCGCAACACCACCAGCACCAGGAAAATCGCCACCACGTCGAGGCAGCGATAGAGCAGCGTTGGCCACAACGAAGTTTCGTGGCTGGCCACGGCTTTGATGATGTCCGGCAACTGCAAACCCAGCAGCAGGAAGATCAGCCCGTTAAACGCAAACTCCAGCAGTGACCAGACGCTGCGGTTGAGCAGTCGGGTGCTGGTCTGGCGCGGCAGCAGATCGAGCCAGCTCTGCATCATGCCCGCCGCCACGGCAGACAGAATCCCCGAGCCCCCCAGGCGTTCGGCCAGCACGTAAGCCGCAAACGGCAGCAACAACATGAAGACAACGTGTGTCGCCGGATCATCCCAACCGCGAGCGATCATCCACGAGCGCAAACGCCCGACCAGCCAGCTCAACGCAACACCGACCGCGAGGCCACCGACCGCCACCAACACGAACGTCAGGCTGGCGTTGGCCAGCGAGAACACCCCGGTCACCGCCGCGACCAGGGCGAACTTGAAGGTCACCAGGCCCGACGCGTCATTCATCAGCGCCTCGCCCTGCAGCATGTGCATTAGTGGTGTCGGCAGTCGGTTTTGAGAAATCGCCGAGACGGCCACGGCATCCGTCGGCGACAACACCGCCGCCAGGGCAAAGGCCACCGGTAGCGGAATGCTCGGCAACAACCAGTGGATGAAGTAACCCGCACCGACGACGGTAAACAGCACCAGGCCGACCGCCAAGGTCAGGATCGGTCCGCGCAATCGCCAAAGTTCGCGCTTGGGCATGCGCCAGCCGTCGGAGAACAACAGCGGTGGCAGAAACAAAAACAGAAACAATTCCGGGTCCAGGGCGACGTGCAAACCGAGCGTCGGCCAGGCCAACAAGGCGCCGGCACCAATTTGCACCAGCGGCAATGGCAACGGGATCACGCGTCCGACCAGGCGCGAAACACTGACCAGCATCAACAGGATCAGGACGGTGTAGGCGGTTTGCATAAAGCGCGGTTCCCGGACAATCGACAGCATTGAAGTGCCATATTAGCCGCTTAGACTGCGGGTTGACCGTTGTACCAATGTCGCAGGCTGTCGCCAGTCTCGAAAAAACCCCAAACCCTGTAGGAGCCGAGCTTGCTCGCGAAAGCGGCAGGTCAGCCACTATCAATGTTGAATGTTAAGCCGCTTTCGCGAGCAAGCTCGGCTCCTACAGGGTTTTGCGTTTTAAGCGGACGGTCATGGCATAATCCGTCACCTTTTTTTTCCAGCACCTGTAAAGGGGGCAATTCCTTGACCGATTCAAGCAAAACGTTGCACCTTTTCGGCATCAAAGCCTGGGATGCCGAATAGGAATTGAACAAGGCCTTTATAATCAAGGCCTTGAGTTGAAAATCAGCCACAAAAACCACCATCTTTTGCGACTCTTTAGAACCCAATAAACATTGGTCCAAACGGTTGCGTTTTGGGGAAGAAATCCCCGAAGAAAAATCCCTTCTATGGCGTCCTGCCAAACGAACAACACCCCTATTTTGCAAGACCGTCATATGCCTGCTCGCAGGTTACCCCCCTGGCTCTGGCTTGGTCAGCAACCTCAGCCAGGTCGCCCGCTCGCTGGTCAGCGCGCTTGAACACGTCGGCAAGCACCATTGCGGCGCGGGTAGCTGCCTTGCTTGCGGCGGCAATACAGGAATTGCCGCTGGCTTCACTGGATGCGAGTCGAGCGGCAAGGTTGTCGGCTGCCCCGCGCAGGCCGTCAACAGTAGCGCGAGCAGCAGCGGCATCAGCGGTGACTTGGTCGATGATCTGTTGGCCATTCTGGATCGCCTTATTAATGGATTGTTGCCGGGTTTGTTCCTTGTCGCGCTCGGCGGCTTCGTTGAGGGCCTTTGCTGTTGCATCCAGGTTATCGCGGGCATTCCACTCGCCCCTCCATTTGGCGTCAGTGACCGTCACGCCATGGTGGTAGGCGCCGAACAGCGCGCCGACGACGATAGCAACCAACAGCAGGATCGCTCCCAATTTCATGTAGGCCGTCACGGTCAGTCCTCCCATTCAGACAGGTCGACAGTCTGGCCAGCCAGCGCATGTGTGCAGTCGCCCAAGAACTGAATACGTCCATCGGTCACGAACGAATGACAAACCTTCTTCACGTCCTTGGTGATATCGTCAAATTCGCCCGGGTTGTCGCTCGGTTCGCTCCATGTCACCAGCACGCTGGGCGTGAATGTCGGCTTCTCGACATTGCCATTCCAACCCCAGCGTGGGCCCGGGCCTGGACCGTGAGAAACACCGTGGAGCATGTCGCAGCCAGGGCATTCGAAGAAAAGCCGATCCTCTTCGGACTTGGCCAGCACACGAGACAATCGGCTGAAGGCTGTCATGGCACATCCTTGAAGAAGAGGTGATGACCGAGCTTCAGCGTCTGCTTGGCGCCCTTCGTCCAGGCCGGGGCTCTTGGCATGGTGGTCGCGTAGTAGTGCGTGGCGCCGGCGGTGGGATCTGGAACCTTTCCGTCAATCACCTGATCAGCGGCAATCCGCGCCTGCGCCAGCTCGCGGAACGGAATCTGCCGGGCACCACTCAGGAACGGATGGTTCGGGTCGTTCCTGTTCCAGCAACTGAACTGGTACGGCCTCTGGCACACCCCGGCATAGCCTTCGCCCCACCATGATTTGTCCTTGCCGTCGTTCACGCGGTTGCGGATGGTCCAGGCCACGGCGATCTGGCCGGCGAGGCTTTCGCCGCGCGCCTCCCCCCACAACGTGCGGGCGAGAATGTCTCGGTCCTTTTCAGTTACAGGCATACCTTTCTCCAGGCGAAAAAAAACCGCTCAATGGCGGTTCGAGGCTTCAAAAATCAATTCAGCTAGGCCGAACAGGTCGCCCAATCAAATCAGGGTAACCCTCGGCGCCTTCCTTCCAGTTGCGCGTTTTACCGCGGTGCGCAAGCCACTGCTCGCGCGATCCGGGGAGGAGATCTTCAGGAGTCTGACCAGCAAGAACCTCTTCCAGAGCATCTAATTGATTAGCGATAACGATCAATTCAGTTTCGCGCCACTGCCCCTCTAAGATGCGCATGACAATCAGGCTCTCGCCCCAGCCTGGAAACTGCCAGACCTGATCGGCATATGCAGGAGGAGGATTAACATCAATTGCGCCTTCAGGCGGATTGGTATCCCAACCACCCAGGTAACGACCGGTATCATCAACATAGTGAATAGTTGTGCCACCGACTATTTGTACATCGCTAAAAATATCGCTCATGCCCATGCCTCAAATACCATCTTGAAGTTCGTTATGCCCGTGGTTATGTAGGCTCCGGTGCTGGCGTCAATCATGAAAATCCCGTTTGCAGCGAACCTGACGACCAAGTTTGTGGCGTCACGCTTGACCGTAAAACCAAAGGTTGTGACGCTGGCACTTGATTGCTCGAAATCCAGCCTGAAGAACGCTTCGTCACCTACTGCCCAGTTACCTGTTGCGATCTGGCAGACCACATACGCGCTGACAAATTTTGGCTTTACGCCAAGGCCGTGCGGAAGTGTTAAAGCGCCTCCAGCTACAATTGTCTGCGGGGCACTGACGTACTCTTTGGTGATCGGTTTGCCAATGTTTTCCAGCGTTGTAACCCTGCCAGACAACGAAGCCACGTCAGCAGGAAGCGGGTCCATCAGCAGCCAGTCCGTTCCGTCGTATTCAAGATCGGTGAGTTGGCCGGCTGCGATTGTCGCCGCCACCTTGGCGCCGGATGAGTCGTACTGCTTCAGGTTTTTTGTCCCGCGCCCCGATACGTTGATCGTGTCGGAACCGGTACCTGCGGAGTGAAACTTCACCCGGAACCGCTGGGGGGCGGCATAACCTTGGATGGCGGGAACAGGCGTCAGCGTGAACGAAGGCGCAGTACCTGCAGTGGTGAATGCGGTTTGCACTTGATTGACGGCAGGACCAGCAGCCCCGGTACAGAACAGCAGAACATATGCCCCGACAGACGCATTCCATTGAATCCACGCGATGCCATTCGCAATGAGCTCACCGCCAATGAGCGGAGCATGCGTCGAACCGACCAGCGCTACGGTGCCGACACCATCGTTGATGGTGCTGGCTGTGGAGTTAGCGTTTGCGACCTTGAAGCGCAGTGGCGTGCTCTCGCTGCGCGCCGTGAGCACCGGAACGAAGTTGCACACGTAGGCGTTGACTGCGCCAGTATCAGCCACAAATCCGCCCTGGCTCGCCGCATCGCGCAACGCCGCATCCAGCGGCCCCACATCAACCCACGCCGTGTTTGCGATATTCCGACGCCTGAGACGGCTTGTCCCTGTGTCTGCCCACAGCTGGCACGGGAACGACGGGCTCGGCGCCGAGGCACCACTACTCAGGGATGCCAGCGCCTGCAGCGCGCTGTTGATATCGGTTCGGACCCCAAGGCCAGAACCGTTATCGACGGTCATATCATGTTGCGACATAAGTCAGTATCCCTTTGAAATGTAGTCAATCGAGCGGCCGAACTGGGCGACCCCACTGGAATTGCGAATGAAGACCGTGAAACCGGTGGCGGTCTTGGCGGAAATGTCAGGCCAGTCACCAGCAGCAAGGCTTTGTGCAGTAATGCTGAGGGCTGGCGATGCGTTGAATGGTGGCGAGTAGGTGACGGTGAGCCCCCCAGCCGGCACCACGATGTCGTTCCCGCTTTCGATGCGATCAGGCATATCAATCACGACCTCAAGCTTGGAGACATCGATCCAGTTGGTGGTCTGCAACACAGAGCCGCGCAGTTGAAAATCGAACTGACGAGCGCGGTAGTCGCCTACGACAAATGGCTTCCAGGCCGACCACACCGCAGGTGCTACGTCGGAGGTGCGCACCCATAGCGACAGGGTGGCGCCATTCGGCGGATCGCCATCAAAGCCAAGTATCGAATCGAAGTCGGCAACCATGTCGATGTAGGTGCCGTCGTCGTAGACCAGCGCCACAACATCGGCCGTCAAGCGGCAGTCGTAGACGTAACCCAGATCGGCCGGAGCCGCGAAGGTGTATGTGAACTGGAGCAACGAGCCGCCCGTCTTGTCGATTTCCCCCGCAAGCGCGTCAAGGCTGGCAATGGCATCAAAAGACCCAGCACCCGCCATCTTCAGAACACCGCCCGAGGCGGCGGCATTGACCGCCACGCCCTTAAACGTTGGAGACTCGGTGATCGTCAGCACGACGTTGGTAGGCAACGGCACCTGCGCATCAGACCAAACCTCAGTGATCGGGCCGCCGTTGCCGGTGGAGTCAACCGCGCACGCCAGGTACTTGCCGGGCAACAGCGAAACGACGGCCGACGTCGAACGCCCCGCCACTTCGGTCAGCGGCAATGCCGCATCCCAGTTCGCCGAGGTGTTGCGCGAATGGCGAACACTGATGCTGCCGCCGAGTTTGACATCCAACTCTGGTACCGGGTCCCATGCCAATGTGGCCACGCTACTGATCACGTCCAGGCGCAATCCAACCAGAGCCGACGGCGGTGCCAGTAGCGCTTGCGCCATGTAGGTCTGAACGAAAGCAGGACCTGGAATGCCAAACACCGACTTAGGTGTCACCCGTACCGACCATTCGCCAGAAGAGGCGGAATCAAAATCAACACTGGGCGTCGACAGTTCAGCAACAAACTCCCAGTTTCCACCGGGTTTCTTGACCTCGATCTCATAACGCATCGCGCGCGCCGGCGGCGTCCAACTGACCGACAGCCTTGCAGCGGCCAAGCCGGTACCGGTGTCGTACAGCGACTCAAGAAACGTGAGCTGACCAACCGCATCCGGAGCGCCAAAGTTGACGATGCTCGTCGGGTTGTCCACGTCCGGCGTGCCAAACTCGACCTCATCGAACTTATCAGGGTCGTACGCTACAGCGCTGATTGCGTAGGTGCCGTCGTCGCCTTCGGATATGCCGATAACGCGAAACTTCTGCGTTTCCAGTGCTGCTGTCGAGAAGGTCCACGGGGCAGATGCCAATGGAGCAGACGCCAGCGGCGGGGAAACGGTGACCGACGAAGCACCGGCAGCGATGGTGACAGCCGCAGTTGCGTAACTGCCATCCAACAGAACCACGCCTATCACGCCACTCCCAGCAAATCCGATTGGGGCGTCGAGCAGCAACGTCGAAGCGGTGCTGCCCGCCAGAAGCCGCCCACCATTCCTGGCGCCGGCCCGGTTCGCGTCCGCGATATCGATGATGTCACCCGGCAGCGGCAAAGCACCATCGGCACCAGTGGCAAATGTCACCGCCTCGCTTTCGGCATACAGCAACCAGCGACCCAGGCGGCGAGCTTGTCCGCGCGAAGTGCAACCAATAGCCACGACGTCGCTTTGCTGAATGCGCCCCCATTTGGCGATCAGCTCCGGCCGCTCAACAATCTCGACCGACTGTTTGTATTGCTGGAGCGGGTCGTTCCAGGTAACCGCCGCCACGTTGAAGCGCTGGTCGGATGCGACTGACTGATAGTTGAACTCGCCGCCGACCACGTTCGAGTTGTTGAACGGGTAGCGGCTGCCACTGCGC
>NZ_AKJI01000010.1:0-20096 GCF_000282415.1 Pseudomonas sp. GM60 | reverse complement strand
CTATCCCCCCGCCTGCAATCCGTAGCGTCAGCTATGGGTCGGAAAGCGACGGTCTGGGCTCGACCGTCGCAGTGGATGATTAGACTTCTGTCTGCTCTGCCATTTCTAGAGCATCGTCTACCTCGATGCCCAAGTACCTGACAGTGCTTTCGAGCTTCGTATGACCAAGCAAGAGTTGGACTGCCCTCAAGTTCTTGGTCCTGCGATAGATCAACGAAGCCTTGGTTCGCCGTAGCGTGTGGGTACCGTACATCGTCGGGTCAAGTCCAATGGCTGTTACCCATGCTTTGACTATTCGAGTGTATTGCCTGGTAGAAAGATGATCTGATCCGTGCAAACGCGTCGGGAACAGAAAGTCCTCACTGCGAAGATGCGCCTGACGCATCCAAGCCTCCAGAATTGTTCGTGTTTGCTCAGTAATTGCAAACTGCACTGGATGCTGAGTTTTCTGCTGCATCACGATGGCCCGTGACGAAACATGCTCCCCATGCGCAATGTCACGTACTCGCAGGCAGCCAGGGATTGTGAATTCAGCCGGTCCATGCAACACAACTAAATTCTGTGTAAGCGACATGCAGACGGCCTCAGCGATTGAGCCTGGTAATTTTTGAACCCTGCAATCCCAGCCCGGCCATTAAGCCCTTTTGATCAAAGATGAACGCATAGACATCGGATTGAGCCGTTGAGGTAGTTATCGATTTGGCCATGCCTGAATCTACGACCACGATGCTTGGGCCCACGCCGACCTCAAATCCATTAACATTTTTCAGATCATTCATCGCTGAATAGGTCATGAAAAACATCACGTATCCAAACCGCTGCACGCCCGCCTGAAGGCCGTATGAGGCTGCTGTGGTCGCGTAGTATCCCGTCACTTTTCCGTTCTCAATCAATTCGCCTTCGCCATGGTGTGCGCCGGCGATGAGGCCCGCTTTCAGCACATCAGGGAAAACGAGGATACCCTTGG
The DNA here is from genome assembly GCF_000282415.1 of Pseudomonas sp. GM60. Lineage (NCBI taxonomy): Bacteria > Pseudomonadati > Pseudomonadota > Gammaproteobacteria > Pseudomonadales > Pseudomonadaceae > Pseudomonas > Pseudomonas sp. GM60. Next base: position 19,129 of record NZ_AKJI01000010.1, on the reverse strand, counting down.
CTCGCTGCGCGAGGGCGCGCGCTTGCGGCGTTTTGGTATACAAACTCTGTAACGCCGCTTTCGCCTCGCGGTCCATTTCCGCGTTAGCAGCCATCGCATCAGAGGCGGAAGTTGATTGACCCATTTGGCAGCCCGCCGTGATCGCGAGGATTGAAATCATTGCCATCATTCGAAGGTATTTGATCATGAGCAATACTCCTTTTCTGTACCTGCCATTGAGGAACCTGCGTGGCGATAGCCGTTGCGGATCAAAGACTGACGGGGTCGATCTTTCCCTTAGACTTTAATCCTAATAAGCAGTTGGTCAAATGCTATCCGCTGCTCATCGCGGCAGGGTATGCCTTGTACGCCTGACAAACCGTTCAAATCGTTTGATGAAGCTCGGCACGCTTTAGAAACTCTTCTAACCGCTACGCGACAAGCTCGACATAGCTGGACTCCCCACCGCCAGTCGCGCCCGACAACCAACCCCATACGAAGGCCAAAGTGGGACGCCCTGCGTGATCAACGCCTACCGTGCCACGAGACCAGCCGGCCAGAATCTCACCGTCCGTAGTCAAACACTGAAAAAGAAGCTCAATGGTATCGGGGCCCGTCACGCGCCCGACTTGATTACCCGTACGGATCCGGCCGCCTTGGTAAGTGCTCCAAATGGCATCTTCCTCGACATGGTAATGAAATACTGTGCCTGCACCGGATAGCCCTTGGGTGTTGTCCGCTACCGTAAATCGGCGATTGTTCAAACAAAGCTCCCCCGCAATATCCCCCCCACGATGAGAAAAATCCCCCATAAACGGGCTGTATTACCCGATTCCTGTGTCAACTTTCATTGGCCAGGGGATCAAGTTGCGCCGCCAGCCGGGAATGATCAGCTGTTCAATTTTCTGGCATAGAGAATGCTGTACGTTCACTAGCGCATTAATTGAAAGTTTGAAGTTGTTATCGCGGGATAACAGATTTCCACCTGTGCTGCACAACCCTTCTGAGGAGTTACCTTCATGCGAAGTGAGCCACTAGTCCGCACGTTGGCACTCATGCTTCTCATCTTTGCCATAGGGGCATTCTGGAGTCTGTTCAGCTGGTTCAGCAGTTAAGCGTTGTTTGTGTTGCGGATCGGGTGAAGTCCCGGTTGAAGTCGGGATACCCCCGATTGCAGAAGCGGCAAGCGAAACCAACAGGCTGCCCATCGCGCAGTTCGCTGAAATGTTCAAGCCTGATTCCCCACTCCCCATTCCCCATTCCCAGGTCATTTGTTGATCGAGTGTTTCCCACTGTCTGACAGACCGCCCTGCCAGGTTGGTTCACGCATTGCCAGTTGAACAAACGGCCAGGCGCTTCTCATAAAAAAAGGGAGGGCATCGCTGCCCTCCCTTCCGCTTTCCACGTTTTTTTTCAAACGTGCTGATCAGTACCTCAAGTGGTGAGAATGAAGTCCGTGGCAGTGACGGTTGTCGCATCGGCCACACCGACCAGGCGGATGGAGTCAGCACCAGCGAAGCTGACCAGGGTATCCGCACCGACATCGGCGATGGTGACGCTGCCCGCAAAGGTCGCAGCCGTGATGTTCATCGCGGAGATATCGAGGCGGTCCTGCCCACCTCCTCCCGCGTTGGCATCGAAGCCGATGATCTGATCGACCCCGAAGCCCGCTGAGAACATGAAGATATCGTTGCCACTGCTGGCAACCATCATGTCGTTGCCGGCACCGCCTGTGACCGTATCGTTGCCAGTGCCGCCATCGATAAAGTCATCGCCGATACCACCCAACAAGGTGTCGTTGGCGGCGCCACCGAGCAGCGTGTCGTTGCCATCGCCCCCCTGGAGCAGATCGGTGCCCGCGCCGCCATCCAGACTGTCATTACCCAGCCCGCCGAGCAGCGTGTCGTTGCCGCTTCCACCGTCCAGAACATCTGCCCCATCACCACCGTCGAGGCTGTCATCGCCAGTGCCGCCGTTTAGTGTATCGGTGCCAATGCCACCGAACAGCTGGTCGTTACCGGCGTCGCCGTTCAGTGTGTCGTTGCCGCTGTTGCCGTTGAGTATGTCGTTGCCGCCGCCACCATTGAGGGTGTCGTTGCCCACCCCGGCGGTGATGATGTTGTTCAACCCGTTGCCGCTGCCGGCGAAGTTGCCGACCCCGGTGTAGGTCAGGTTCTCGACATTACCACCCAGCGTGTAGCTGGCCAACGACGTCTGCACAGTGTCCGTACCGCCACCCGCAACCTCGACCACCACGTCTGTGGCTGCATCGACGATGTAGGTATCGTTGCCCGCGCTCCCGACCATCCGGTCAGCACCCGCACCGCCATCGAGGAGGTCGTTACCCACCCCGCCGGTGATGGTGTTGGCCAGTGCGTTACCGGTACCTGTGAAGTTACCGGCACCGGTATAGGTCAGGTTCTCGACGTTGGCATCGAGCAGGTAGCTCGCGAAGGCGGTTTGCACCAGATCGGTACCGCCACCCACCGCCTCGGTGATAAGGTCACCGACGTTGTCGACCACATAGGTGTCGTTGCCGGCACCGCCGTTCATGGCATCCGCGCCAAGCCCGCCGTTGAGGGTGTCGTTACCGTCCTCGCCATTGAGGATGTCGTTGTCGTCTCCACCGTTGAGGGTGTCGTTGCCAGTGCCGCCAAACAGCTGGTCGAGACCGGCCAGGCCATTCAGCGTATCGCTCCCGCCCAGGCCAAGCAGCACATCGTTACCGGCGCCGCCGGTGAGGGTGTTCGCCTGTGCGTTACCTTGCAGCACTACGCCACTGAGCACCGCAACCGCTGCGGTTGCCGCGGAAGTCAACGTCTCCAGCGTGCCGAAGCCGTCGGTGTAGCGCACGATCACCCGTATTTGCAGGTTGCCCTGCGCCACACCCGGGGTGAAGGTCGAGGCCGTCGCGCCGTTGATGTTGGAGAAGGAAGCACCGATACCTTGCTGCCATTGGTAGCTGAAGGTGCCCAGCCCGTCCACATCGGCAATCCCGGCAGTCAGCGCCGTCAGCACTTGCCCTTGATCCGGTGTCGTATCGCTGATCAGCAACGCGCCTGTCGGTGCATCGTTGACGTTGTCCACCGGTCCCAGGATGTTGGACGCAACGCTTTCAGCCACACCGAAGTTATCGACGTAACCGATCATCACGCGCACTTCCTGGCCGACCTGAGCCTGGCCAAGCGCGAACGTGCTACCGGTAGCGCCGGCGATGTTGACGAAGCCAAGCCCGTCGTTCGCCTGCCACTGGTAGGTGAACTGCGGATTGCTCAGGCCATCGGCGTCGACGATGGTCGACGTATCGGCGGTCAACAGCTGGTTCTGCACGGCAAGCCCGGTAACGGTCGCCCCTTCGGTCGGTTCACTGTTGCCGGACGATTCGACGATCTCCAGCGTGCCCTTGGCATCCTGGTACACCGCCCGGACGCGGATGTTCAGACCCGCCTCATCAGGCCCCACCAGGAAGGTGGAGCCAGTCGCCCGCGTTGCCTCGCCAGCGGCGACAAAGGTGATGTCTTCATAGACGCCCGAACCGGGAATGGTTTCGACCTGCCAGTAGTAAGCCACCCCACCGGTTACCGCGCCGGTCGGATTGGTCGCACTCTGGTTGTCCGCGTCGTGTACCGCCGAACCACTGACGCGCAACAACTGACCAGCGACTGGCGTATCTTCACGCACACCGGTAGTTGCATCGAGGATTGCCAGGTGACCCGATGGGTCGCTGTTTTGCACAGTGCCGACTCCGGACGGTATCGCAACGTCAGCGAACTGCAGACGCTCAATGCCCGTCAGGCGATCGACGCCATCACGCCCAAGCACCGAGTCGGTCACGATGACAGTGTCGCCATCGATCTCGATGCCGTATTCCCCCAAAGTACCGGAGAACAACGCCGTATCGAAGCTGTCAGTGCCGGTCAGAATCTCCCGCACGATGACCAGTTGGCCAGGGTTGTACGTGCCGTTCAGCATAAACGGCACCAGTGGCTCCATGCTGTCGAACGTGGCGATTTCATCGCCAGTGCCGTCAATGTTCGCCCGTACGCTGATGCGTACGTTCAGCCACTTGTCACCATCGATGATGTCGTCACCGCCGCGACCTTCGATCAGGTCGCTGCCGCTACCGCCGAGGATGATGTTGCCGCCATCGAAGAACGTCGCTCCGGCTGGCAGCAGATCCGCCAGGCCGTTGATCAGGTCGATGTGGGTCAGCACACTGCCGGTTGCACCCGCAGTAGGCAGCGATGTGGCGTCTTCGTTATCACCGCGCAGGAAGTCACCGTGCGACGAACCCGACAGACCTTCCATGATGTCGAAACGCACCAGCGCCGAAGCACCTGAACCCGGTACTGGAGGAACATCGAAGAAACGGTCCGTGAAATCGATGGTCACGCCCTGTGCGAGCCCCTTGAAGGTTGCCCAGTCAAAGCCGGAGCCGCCGATATAGCGATCACCGAAGCCGAGACTGCCGACCATGATGTCATCGCCGCCTTCGCCGTTGAACTTATCGTTCTCGTTACCGCCGATGAACACATCGTGGCCGACGATAGGGTCGTTGCCGAGCGGGTCGAAGTTGTCGCCAGGTGCACCGTCCGAAGTGCCCTTCTCGATCCAGTCGTCGCCTTCGTTACCCATGTCCTGTTCGTTGGCTTTGCTGCCCAGGATGAAGTCGTTGCCATGACCACCAATGGCTTCGGAGGCGTCCTCACCGGTCACGATGAAGTCATTGCCGAACCCGCCGATGATCAGGTTGACGCCGTTACCTCCGTGCAGCACGTCGTTGCCGTCGCCACCCTGGATGTTATCGTCGCCGCCCTTGTCGGTGATGATGTCGTCGCCGGAGCCACCGCGCAGTTGGTCGTTGCCGTCACCGCCTTCGATGCGATCGTTGCCGCCGTCGCCCCAGATCGTGTCATCCCCCTCACTCGCGATGAGAATATCGGCGCTGTTGGTGCCGCCCATCACGATGTGCTCTGCACCGGTGTATTTGATGTAGTTGGCGTCCGGCCCTGCGGTCAGCGGGTTGTCGCGGAACACCACCTGCTCGCCGTTTTCGCCAAGCGGATCGGCATTGCCCAGGCCATCGTTGAATTGCTTGCTCTGATCCCTTTCCAGATAGAACGCAACGTCCGAGAACACCAGGCCCGGCAAGTGCGTGGCCGAGGTGTTGGCCATGATCAGCTTGGCGAACGAGTTGCTTTCAAGCTCCGCATTCATCGACAGGCCAGCGGTACGTTCCAGGTAGTAGAAGCGGTCGCCATCCTGCAGTTTTTCCAGCTGGTTCTCGAACACGAAGTTGAACGTCGAGCCGAGCATGCCGCCGAACGGCGTTTTCGCTTCGGCCAGGCCGCCGATCCACAAGTCGATGGCATCGACCCCCGTGATAGTCACGCCCTTCAGATCGTCGGCTGTTCCCAGCACGCCATCCTTGCCGGCCCGCGTTACGTTGGTCCAGTCACCGGTGCCGTTGAGGAAGTCCAGGCGATCAGTCGGTGCATCCGGACCACCGAATACCAGCGCCATGGCAGCAGCGCGTTTGCCTTCCAGCGTGGTCGCCGCCGTGATCGTTTCATGGGTGCCATAGGCTGCAATGAAGTTGATCAACGACTCCGGATGTTTAAGGTGCTGCACCAGGTCGACCCAGCTGGTGTACGGCTTGAGTTGGGTGTCACCGGTTTGGCTGTAGATGTCGCGGCGAATCGCGTTGAGTGAAGGAATCCCCACGTCGCGGCCACGGGCGATGTTGATCGCCGGCAGGTCGAGCGGCAGCCCGAGCAGGTTGTTGCGCAGCGCCTCGGTGACGAACTCGTCGATTTCGTTACCGGCTTGCCGAGTGATCCCACGCACGATCGCACTGGTCGCATCCTCAGGCGTCACGCCACTGGCGGCGTACGCCAACGGGTTGAGGAACGCCGCGATCAGGCCCAGTTGCTGATCGGGATCAGCACTGTTCGGATCGCCGATCACGTTGAAATCGACGTCGAAGCGATCGACGGTCTCGGTCAGCATCGAGTGGCCAAACCGGTACACGGTGTGGGCGAACTCGGCGACGATCGAGGCATCGAGGTCAACGTCATAGACCTGGGTCGGTGCGAAAAACAGATCGACGTTAGGCTGGATGGTCCGGGCAAATTCCTCGAACACCAGATGCTGATACTGCATCTCGGTGCCGAACTTGGCCGCCTGGAACAGGCGTTCGCCATTCCATACCAACGCATCGATCTCCGCCTGATTGACCGGCAACGCGCTCACTGGATTGAGCAGCCACTCGTTCAGGAAAGCCACGTCACCCGAGTCGAGCACGGTGTCTTTGGTTTGCGCGACCAGCCGATTGTGCTCGGAGTGGAAGATCGCATGTACGGCAGTCAGGCCGATGTTCTCGTTGACCCGGCCGTCGCCAGCGATGTAGTGCGCATCCAGCAACTCGTTGTCGTAGGCCAGGTTGGCCCCGGTTTGTGGATTGACCGGCACGTCGTTGCCAATCTCGGTACCCACGTCAGGCGCGAGCACGCCACCGATGAACACCGGCGCGGCATTGTGGGCAATGTCGACGAGGAACTGGTGACCGGTACGCACAGCATTGGTCAGGTCAATAGGGGCAAGCGGATTACCTTCGACAAGCTCGTCATCCGTCGTACCGCCAAGACCGTCAACGCCTTTCATCACGACCATCGGGAAGCCGTTCGGCCCCTTGATGAAATTGCCATAGGCATCGGTCGCCAACAGCGGGGCGTTATCGACGTCGGCATCGGTCAGGTGGATACCCAGAATGTCGTTGGCTTGCGCCTTGACCACTTTCCAGGTGGCCATGCCACCGATTTCGCTGTCGTCTGAGGTACCAAACTTGCCATCCGCCCCCAGGTCACGGTTGGTGATCAGCCTGCCCGTCGCGATGGGTCCGTCATCGGTCAGCAGATACCCGCGCAGGAACACCTGATGCGATGGGTGCGAGCTGTAGGTCTGGTTTTGGTCCACGAACGGCGTGGTGGTGTTGGAGTGCTCATGGATGTCATCGGCCGTGCCGAGAACACCATCCGCGCCTGGCTGGTTGGTCGCGCGGGTCAGCACCATGAAGTTAGCGTTGCCGCCTGGCACATACAGCGGATCATCCGGTTGCAGCGGAATGAAGATGGTGCCCGAACCGCCTTTGGTCACAAGGTCCAGACCGTGATCGAAGAACTGCCCGAAGAAGGTCATCCAGGAGTTGAACGGCGCGGACAACCCGGCATCCGGAGCGGTGTTCTCGAACATGTACACATCGTGGTCGTCGCCAGTACCGAACTGACCATCCAGGCCGGGGCTGGCGACTATCCGTACACCATCCTTGAGCACGTCGTCGTTATTCGGCGTGCCGAAGTTGAGCACACCGTCCGCGCCCACGTCGTACGCCGTGGCATACGCCGCCGGGTTGTTCGACGTCTGGTCGACGATCAGATTGCTGATCGTGCGCGGCTGCGAGTCAAACACATTGCCGCTGGTCTGCTGATACGACGATCCCGGAATGGCCGGCGAGCCAGGGCCGAAGAACCCGGCAGGTGCACCTTCCGCCGGATTGAAGACCGGATCGGTCAAACGCGGGAAGGTGTTATCCGCAGCACCAAACTCGGTGTTGTTGATGCCATTGAGGTTCATCAGGTTGTTGTTCGAGCCATCGACCGCACGCAGGCCCAGCGGCGCGCGGATGTTCGGGATCAACGAGAGGATGTCCTGACCGCCCGCTTCAGCCTCGGCAATCTTGATCTGATCAAGGATGAAGTTGAGGTCGGAGCGGACCATGTTAAGGCCCGGGCCACCCTCGGTGGCATTGACTACCGGTGTCGGTGCGGTCGGCACGACCGGTGCGCCGGGAACCACGACACTTGTCGGTTGCGAGAACACCACTTCAGTCGTGCCATGGCCATCCTGGTAGATCGCCTTGACCCGCAGTGACAACCCGGCAAGATCCGGCGAGACCTTGAACGCGGTGCCATCGGCACTCTGGAACGCCAGGTCACCCGCAGGCAACAGGATGATGTCTTCGAACACGCCACTGCCGGGGTCGGCTTCGAACTGCCAGTAGTAAGACACCGAAGTATTGTTGACGAGACCCTGCGGGTTACCCGCAGTGACGTTGTTGGCATCGCTCACCCCGAGCATGCTCACGGTCAGTGTGTCGCCCACTGTAATGTCGCCGCCGTTGCCATCCGTGACAGTCGGCCTGCCAACCGGTTGTGCGTTCAGCCCCGGTACCAGCACCCGCTGGGTATCGGCGAATTGCAGGCGCTCGATATGCAGCAGGGTATCGGTGCCGTCGCGACCCGCAACGGTATCCGTAACCGTCCAGACATCGTCCGCCAGGCTGGCCGTGCCACGGGTGTCCTGAATCACCGTGTACTCGGACTGAAGCCCGGAGAAAATCGCGGTGTCGAACGCCGCCCCGCCCGTCGAGGTGCCGGGCAGGATTTCCCGCACGGCCTTGAGCTGCCCTGGGTTATACGTGCGGTCCAGCATGAACGGGATCATATCAGCCATGCTGTCGAAGCTGGCGATCTCGGGGCCGGTATGGTTGACGTCGCCGGGGGCATAAACTGCGATTCTGACGTTGATCCATTTGTCGCCATCGATCAGATCATCGCCGCCGCGACCCTCGATCAGGTCACTGCCATTGCCACCGAGGATGATGTTGCCCGTGGCAAAGCCGGTGGTCGGCAAGCCGGCATCGGACAGGAACTGCTCCAGTCCACGGATCAACGCCACATTGGTCAGTGCACCGCCCGTGGCACCACCGTGGTTGATGATAGTGACCGCATCAACATCATCGCCTTTGAGTACGTCGCCGAACTTCGAACCGGACAAGCCTTCCACTTCCGCGAAGCGGTCAAGGATCGAGGCCGGCGAAGCGCCCACCGGATTGAACACCCCGGTGTTCTGGTTTGGCGCGTTGCCGTGTGGCTGTGCCAGCGCGGCCAGGGACAGGTCGACGGTCACGCCGACCTGGTCATTTTTGTAGGTCACCCAGTCGAACCCGGACATGCCGTCCATCTTGTCCTGGGCATCGCTGCCGACAAAGATGTCATCGCCACCCTCGCCGATCATTTCGTCGAAGCCACCACCGCCGACAAAGATGTCGTTGCCGATCGTATCGTCAGTGAGCAACGGCGCAGCGTTATCGCCAGGCGCACCGTCCTGGGTGCCCTTCTCGATCCAGTCATCGCCTTCGTTGCCGGTCGGTGGCAGGTTGGTCTTGGCGCCGAGAATGAAGTCGTCACCCTGACCGCCGAAGGTCGTGGTGATGTCTTCGGTGGTGATAATGAAGTCCTGGCCATCGCCGCCAAGGATCAGGTTGCCCGCAACCCCCATTTTACCGGCCACGATCACGTCGTTACCGGCATTGCCTTCCAGGCGGTTGTCACCGAACGAGTCGGTGATGATGTCATCGCCTGCGCCGCCCAGAACCGCATCGTTCCCGGCGCCGCCTTCGAGGACATCGTTGCCGCCGTCGCCGTAAACGGTGTCATCACCTTCACCGGAGATGATGATGTCATTGCCGGCGGTGCCGCCGAGGACAACATGATCTTCACCGGTGTAATGCAGAAAATTACTGTCCGTGCCCACGGTGTCGGGGTTGTCGCGGATCACCAGCGGCACGACTTCCACGCCGTTGATCATGATGCCGCCCGTCGGGTCGGCACGACCGCCGACGCCAAGGCCAGTGAACTGATTGGCCTGGGTCACTTCGAGGGTGAACGCCGGCGTCAGGAACACGGTGTTCGACAGGTGGGTGACATCGGTGTTGAGCATGATCAACTTGGCGAAGGAGTTGTTCTCAAGCTCGGTGCCGAAGTTCAGGCCCGCCGTACGCGACAAGTAGTAGAAACGGTCGCCGTTCTGCAACGCCTCCATCTGGGTTTCAAACACGAAGTTGAACGTCGAGCCGAGCATACCGCCGAACGGCATCTTCTCTTCGGCAAGGCCGCCGACCCAGAAGTCGATGTCGTCGACACCGGTGGTGGTGACGCCATTGATCATGGCGTAGATGCCCGTACTGTTAAGAAATGCCAGGCGATCCTCTTCAGTGGCGGTAAAAGTACGCTCATCGGCAGTGCCGGCGTTGATCACCGCGCTGCCGCCAAACACCAGGGCAGCAGCGACCGCACGCATCTCGACCAGCGTATCCACATCGGCCGCAGTCAATGCACCGTGAGTACCGAAGGCCGCGATGAAGTTGACCAAGGATTCGGGGTGTTTGAGGTTTTCCGCCAAGTCAGCCCAACTGATGTACGGCTTGAGTTGGCTGTCGCCGGTTGCCTGGTAAAACTCACGCCGCGCCTCATTCAACGTAGGGATGCCAGTGTCGCGACCACGCGCCAGGTTCAGGGCCGGCAAATCGAGGGGCAGACCCAGCAGATTGTTGCGCAACGCTTCGGTGACGAACTCGTCGATCTCGTTGCCGAGCTGACGGGTCACACCGCGAATGATCGCCCCTGCCGCTTCGTCAGCGGTAGCCCCGCTGCCGGCGAATGCCAGAGGGTTGAGGAAGGCTGCGATCAGACCGAGCTGCGCGTCAGGGTTGTTCGGGTCAGAGAGGACCGGATTGAACTCGGGGTCGAAGCGATCGACAGTCTCGGTCAACATCGAGTGACCGAAGCGATACACCACATGGGCGAACTCGGCGAGGATGGCCGGGTTGATTGAGGTGTCATAGCCGTTGGGGGCAAGGAATTCGTCGACCTGCGGCTGAACGGTCCGCGCAAATTCCTCGAACACCAGGTGCTGATACTGCATCTCGGTGCCGAACTTGGCGGCCTGGAACAGCCGTTCGCCATCCCACACCAATCCTGCGATTTCGGCGGGAGTCGTCGGAATTGCCGCGACGTCGTCTGCCAGCCACTCATTGAGAAACGCCAGATCGCCAGAGGCCAGGATGGTTTCCTTGGACTGCTGGACCAGGCGGTTGTGTTCGGAGTGGAACACATGGTGCACAGTGGTCAGGCCGATGTTTTCGTTCGCCCGGCCATCGCCGGCAATGTAGTGAGCGTCGAGCAGTTCGTTGTCGTAGGTCAGGTTGTTGCCGCCCGCGCCCACTGGCTGCGCATTGCCGATTTCGGTGTCACCATCCGCCTGCAAAACCCCGCCGAGGAGCACCGGCGCGGCATTGTGCGCGATGTCGTCGAGGAAGCCATGCCCGGTGCTCACGGCGTTGGCCAGACTGATCGGAGCATCCCGGTTGCCTTCGACCAGTTGCGTGATGTCATCCGCCGTACCGGCGATACCGTCTGTGCCGTTGCTGATGCGCATCACCACCTGCGGCATACCGCCCGGGCCACGGATGAAGTTGCCATACGCGTCGGTCGCCAGCAGCGGCACGTTGTGCACATCGGCGTCGGTCAGGTTGATGCCGAGAATGTCACGGGCCTGAGCCTTGACCACTGCCCAGGTCGCCATGCCGCCATTTTCGGCGCCGCCATCATCGGCAGTGCCGAACTCGCCATCGGCGCCCAGATCGCGATTGGTAATCAAGCGCCCGGTTGCAACAGGGTCACCTGCCGCGTTGATTACGTACTCGCGCAGAAATACCTGATGCGAGGGGTGCGAGCTGTAAGTCTGGCTTTGGTCTACGAACGGCGAGGTGGTGTTGAGCTGCCCATCGTCCGTCGTGCCAACAATTCCGTCCGCGCCGGCCGTACGCACGGCCCGTGGCAGCACCATGAAGTTGGTCGGACTGCCCGGCACGAACAACGGATCGTCCGGCTGCAACGGAATAAACACAAAATCGGTAGCGCTCTTGGTGACCAGGTCGAGGCCGTGGTCGAAGAACTGGCCGAAGAAAGTCATCCACGAGTTGAAGCCCGCAGTCAGACCGGCGTCCGCCGACTGGTTGGGGATGAAGAACACTTGCTTGTCGTCATCCGTGCCGAAGACACCATCGGGACCTGGGCTGATGACCGGGTCGGCACCACCGTTCGCCGCAACCGCAGCCGGGTTGTTGGCGGTCTGATCAACGATCAGGTTACTGATAATCCGTGGTTGTGGGTCGATCACATCCCCTGTCCCGGAGTATGACGCCAGAAACGAGGGGTCCAGCAGGCGCGGGAAGGCATTGTCCGCAGCGCCAAACTCACTTTGCCCGGTCACCAGGTTGTTGTAGCTGCCATCGACGGTGCGCAGGCCGAAAGGCACCTGACTGTTGGGTAGCAAATCACTGAGGCTGGCGCCGTCGGCATGTGCTTCTGCGATGAAAATCTGTTTGAGGATGAACTCCAGGTCGGACTTGTTGAAATTGGCCATTTTGCTTGCCCTCGATTTCTTTAGTGAAGGGCACGGGACGAAAAGAATCCTCCCGCGCCCAGTCAGGTGCTGGCTTGCGCAGTGTGTAGGTTCATTTTTTTGGCGAGAGCTGACACGGGAAGGCAAAGCCGTTAGTACGGCCCCCGGTATGCGCGCCTGGAATTCGCGGAACTCGCGAAAGAATGGCTCGCTAAGCGATCAGGCAGAGCGAACCCGGGCCCTAGGCGGGCCATGGAAACTTGAGGTCAAGGCGAACTTGCTGAACAGCCCCTTCCCTCTGCAGTAGAACGAAGTGATCGACATGCTGTGCTCCTTCGGAGAACCACCGCGCTTTTCGCTGCCAAAGAGTTGACAGACTTCAGGCGGACGGTTGTCGTCAATGAGTAAGACTAAAGTTGGATAGCAAAAAATTGTCAATTTTACGACGGACAAACCGGACGACCGGTGCTACGCCTCTCAACTCGCTGTTTTTAATGGACTTATAGAAAGATTGACGCACCATTAGAGCGAAATGTTATTTCAGATTGTTTCGCCGCGACCTACGCTGCTTGCTACGGGAGCAACGCAGAAATTTGCACGAGATTCGCCCGAGAGCGAACCTGCGTATCGACGGCTACCCACGGGACTAAATCTGTTAGCTGCTGCTCCGCAAGGGCAAACGGCTTTTTGAAGAGGGGGTCAGCCAAATGCACAAGCAGTCGAACTCTCGATCCGAACTGGCCGACGCACTCTTCCGACTTCGTCGTAGTTTTTACTCCCTGGCGGGTTTCAGCGGCGTCATCAACGTCATGATGTTGACGCCAGCCGTTTACATGTTGCAGGTCTATGATCGAGCCTTGGTCAGTCGCAACGTCACAACGTTGACGATGCTGACCGTTCTGGTGATAGGCCTGTTCTTGCTGATGTCCACGCTTGAAATGTTCCGCACCCGTGTGCTGATCCGGGTCGGCAACTGCCTCGACATGGACCTCAATCGACGCATTTTCACCGCCGCATTCGAGCGCAACCTGAACCGCGCCGGAGGCAATCCGGCCCAGGCCCTGCAGGATCTCGCGCAGGTGCGTCAGTTCCTCACCGGCAACAGCCTGTTCGCGTTCTTTGATGCGCCATGGACGCCGATCTACCTGCTGGTCGCCTACCTGATCCACCCGCTGCTCGGACTGGTCACGCTCATCGGCTCGCTGATTCTGATGGGCCTGGCTTACCTCACCGAGAAGGCGACGCAAAAGCCGCTGGCCGAAGCCAATCAGGCCGCCCTCTCCTCCGCCACCTACGCCAACAACAACCTGCGCAACGCCGAGGTCATTGAGGCCATGGGCATGTTGCCGTCGATCGGCAAGCGCTGGTACCAAAGCCATTTGCGCATTCTGGAAATGCAGACCCTGGCCTCAGACCGTGCCGCCCTGATCAGCAGCACCGGGCGCTTTGTGCGTATCACCTTGCAATCGCTGATCCTCGGCGCCGGTGCGCTGCTGGCGATCGAAGGCAAGATCACCCCCGGGATGATGATTGCCTGCTCGATCCTTACCGGCCGCGCGTTGGGCCCGGTGGAACAAGTCATCGCGTCGTGGAAGCAACTGCTTGGCTGCCGCTCGGCCTGGGGCCGGTTGAATGAAATGCTCAACGACTTTCCGCGCCGGCCACCGAGCATGTCGCTGCAACGCCCGCTGGGCATGCTGGCAGTGGAGAATGTGTACGCCGGCTCCCCCGGTACCAACAACACGATTCTGCGCGGGGTGAGCTTCAACCTTTCCCCTGGCGAAAGCCTTGGCATTATCGGCCCATCCGCCTCGGGCAAATCCACCCTGGCCCGCCTGTTGGTCGGCGTCTGGCCGGCACAGGCCGGCAAGGTGCGCCTCGACGGCGCGGACATATTCACCTGGAACAAAGGCGAACTCGGCCCCTGGCTCGGTTACCTGCCACAGGACGTGGAGCTGTTCGAAGGCACCATCGCCGATAACATTGCACGCTTTGGCGAAGTGGACAGCGACGCGGTCATCCGCGCCGCCAGAACGACGGGCGTGCACGAGATGATCCTGCGTTTTGCGCAAGGTTATGAGACCCGCCTGGGCACCGATGGCAGCCCGCTTTCCGGTGGCCAGAAGCAACGCATCGCCTTGGCTCGCGCGCTGTATGGAGACCCCAATCTGATTGTGCTCGATGAGCCGAACGCCAACCTCGACGACGTCGGTGAAAAGGCGTTGGTCGATGCGCTGGCCCAACTCAAAGACCGTGGCGCCACCGTCATTCTGATTTCCCACCGCCCCAATGTGCTCTGCGCCGTCGACAAGGTGCTGATGCTGCGTGACGGCGGCGTGCAGATGCTCGGCACTCGCGACGAAGTATTCGCAGCGCTGCGCAAGGCGAGTGTGATGCCTGCAGGCGCGTCGACTCCGCTGGCCTCCGTCAAAACGCGGGAGTGACCGATCATGCAAATGAGCCAACACACCGAGATGATTCACGTCGATCCCAGGAACGATGTAGATCTGGACGTCGCCAAACCTGTGCGCAGGGGCCTGTGGCTAGTGCTCGCCGGCTTCGGAGGCTTCCTCCTGTGGTCGTGGCTGGCGCCGCTGGATGCCGGCGTGGTAGCGACAGGCACGGTAAAAGTCACCAGCAATCGCAAAGCCGTGCAGCATCTGAGCGGCGGCACCGTGGAGGCCATTCTTGTCCGCGAAGGCGATTCCGTGAAAAAAGGCCAGGAGGTGGTCCGCCTCGATTCGCTGCGCGCCCTTGCCGAACAGGGTGCGGTCAGCGCCCAGTACATCGTCAGCAAGACCGTGGAAAACCGCCTGGAAGCGGAACGTGACAACCGCGACGTAGTGAACTTCGATCCCGAACTGTTCAAGCGCTTCGGGAATGACCACCGCCTGCTGGCTGCCATGGATCTGCAGCAACGCCTGCTGGACACCCGGCGCGCCGGCCTCGCTGGCGAAATCAGCATCCTGCAGGAAAACCTCGCGGCGTCGGCGGTGCAGCTCAAGGGCCTGCAACAGGTCTATGGCGCCCGCGCCTCGCAGATCAACTTCCTCAACCAGGAACTGAAAGGCACCCGCGTGCTGGCAGCCGAAGGCTATGTGCCGCGCAACCGCCTGCTGGAGCTGGAGCGCAGCAATGCCGACCTCTCCGCGGGCCAGGCCGAGAACCTCAACAACATCGCTCGCGTGCGTAGCCAGACCACCGAAATCAAGCTGCGCATCCTGCAGCGCCAGCACGATTACTTGAAGGAAGTCGAATCGCAGCTCACCGACACCGCCAAGGAAAACACCACCCTGGCCGACCGCTTGCGTGCGCTGGACTATGAAGTGACCCACACGGTGATTCGATCGCCCATCGATGGCATGGTCCAGTCCCTGAGCATTGCGACTGTCGGCGGGATCATCCAGCCCGGCTTCAAGATCATGGAAATCGTTCCGGACAACGAGCCGCTGCAGGTCGACGCAATGATTCCCGTGCAGGCCATCGACAAGATGGTCCCCGGCCTCGCCGTGGACATTGCCTTCCCGGCCTTCAACCATGCCCAGACGCCCAACATCCCCGGCCGCGTGAAGACCGTTTCCGCCGACCGCCTGATGGACGAGGAAAGCAAGCAACCCTTCTATCTGGCTCAGGTAGAAGTCACACCCGATGGCATGAACCTGCTTGGCAGCAATCACATTCGTCCCGGCATGCCCGCCAGCGTCACCATAAAAACTGGCGAGCGCAACATGATGAGCTATCTTCTGAAACCAATGCTCGACCGTGTTGACAGCTCTTTCAAGGAACAATGAAATGGACCGTCATTGCCTGTTCGCCTGCCTGCTATCGCTGTCTCTGCCTGCCAGCGCCATTGACCTCAAACAAGCGTGGGATCTGTTGCAGTACCAAGGTCCCATCTATCGCGCCGCTGTACATGAAAAGGAGGCCGGCCTGGAAAACCGCGCCATCGGCCAAGCCGGTCTGCTGCCGCAGATCAGCGCCTCGGCCTACGACAACAAGGTCAATGGCACCCAGCGCCAGAGCGGCATCGAGAGGGATCTCGACTACGACTCCAAGGGCGCCAACGTGCGCTTGCGCCAGCCGCTGTTCAACAAACAGAAAATGGCCGAGTACCGCCAGGGTAAACAGCGTGCCGACTACAGCGTCGCGGTGTTCGATGCCAAGAGTCAGGATGCCGCGGTGCGTCTCGCCGAAAGCTATTTCGACGTGCTGTTGGCCAGCGAAACCATCGTCCTCGCCAAGTCCAAGCTGAACGCCTTCGAGGAGCAACTCGCTTCGGCGAAACGGCGCATGGAGCTGGGGGCCGGCACCGTCACCGACATCGACGAGTCGATCGCTCGCCGCGACCTCGCCGATGCCGAGCTGATCGAAGCGCAGGACAACCTGATCAATGCGCGCCGCAAGCTTGAGGAGTACATCGGAGAAACCCCCGAATCGTTGACCACCTTGCGTCCGACTTTCGATACGCCACCGCTGCTGCCGAGCAACCTGCAGGACTGGTTGGTCAAGGCTCAGACCGACAGCCCGCTGATCCATGCGCGCCGTCATAGCAGCGACCTTGCTGAAGAAGAAGTGAAGCGCGTCAAGGCGGGCCACTGGCCGACACTGGATTTCGTAGCCGGCTACACCGCGGGCGATAGCCAATCCATCTCCGAGCTGAATCAACGCAACCGCTACGGCTCAATCGGGCTGGAAGTCAACTTCCCGCTGTACAACGGTGGCGGCACCAGCGCGCTGGCACGCCAGGCCAGTTCCAATAGCTCCAAGGCTCTGGACGAACTCGACGCCACGCGACAGGAAGTCATCTCCGGAACGACCCGCGAGTACGCCGGCGTACAGAGCGGCGCCAAACGCATTCACGCCCTGGAGCGGGCCGTAGAGTCCAACGAACGCTCACTGCTGTCCACACGCAAGGGTTTCAAGGAAGGAGGCACCAGCACCAACTCGGACGTCCTCAATGCCGAAGAACTGCTCTTCGTTGCGCGCCACGACCTGTTCGAGGCGAAGCTGCGTTACTTGATGTCGCGCCTGCGCCTGGCCTCTTCGGTGGGCAGCCTGGGCGACGACGACATCGACCACATCAACGACTACCTCGGCCCGGAGCTGTTGGTCACCAATTGAATTGGTGTTCAGGTGAACAGCGTCATTCCTGAGCAGTCGCTAATCGTAGAACGGCTCAACCAACGCCCGGCTGCCGACAAAAAAACTATCGGCGACCAGTCGCAGCGGCTGGAGATCCAGGTCACTGGCCTTGTCACCAATCAGCTGTTGAAAATGTCGATACACCGCCGCGTACTCACCCTCCTCCGATACGGCCTGACGCACTCCATCGATACTCAAGAGCGCACCGCCGTTGTCCAGTCGCAGGATGCCTTCGGCGCAGCGAATCTCGATGCTCCAGAGCTCATCATGGCCGTGGTCGAAATCGAACTCCGCACGAACATCGAGGTGGCGCGCGTCGGACATTTTGATGGACGCGGCGATAGGCGACTGGCAGTTGTCGGGGACGCGCAGTTCGGCGGACTCGACAAACAGCGACAGTGGCAGCAGATGAGTTGCAATCGACAAGGCATTGATGCCGGGATCGAAGACGCCCAGGCCGCCGGGTTGCCAGATCCACGCCTGGCCGGGGTGCCACTTGCGCACGTCTTCCTTCCAGTCAATCTGTACGCTTTGCAGGGTGCGGGTGGCCAGCCAGTCGCGAGCCGCTTCAATACCGGGCGCGTAGCGTGAATGCCAGGCGAACAGTCCGCTGACGCCTTGCTCTGCAACCTGATTCACCAACGCCATCGCTTCGCCCAACGTGGTGCACGGAGGTTTTTCGACCAGTACGTGCTTGCCTGCGGCCAGCGCTTGTTGCACCAGTGCGAATCGTCCTTGCGGCGGTGTGCAAAACGCAATCGCATCCACAGGCGGACCGTTTTCGAGCAGCTCGCCCAGGGACTGAAAGTTCTCTACCCCGGCGCAGGGCTGCCCTTGCGTTGCGACAGCGACCAACTGGAACGCGGGGTTGGCGTTGATCGCTGGAACGTGTTGATCCTGGGCAATCTTGCCGTAGCCCACCAGACCGAGACGGATCGGTTGCATTAATGACTCCTGTTTTTTTTCTTGTCTTGGGAAGCGCATCGACAAGACTACGTTTGTATAGCGGGGAAGTCATTGATGACGTGCTGACGTTTCGTGAACGCTACCTTTCAGTCAGCCCCTCCCCGCACAAACCGCCTGACCTCGGCCTGTATGGCATAAGCCGGCGCCTCCACCGCATTGAAATCCTGTGTATACCGCTGGGCAAATCCATCGACTCCCCACTCCTGAAACTGCTGCACATGCTTGAGTTCGTGAGCCCAGAGCGCGACATCCTGTTCTGCGGTTTGAGCGTCCCGGAAGAGAATGATGTCGATCAGCGTCACGGCTCCGACATCGGGGTTTTGCAGCATGGCAGTGGCGGCACTGAACTGACCGTTGTCGCTGACTTTATAGCCCGCGGCATCGAGGACACCGGGGGCGTACCAGCGCAGCAGTTGCTCGCGGATGTGCGGTGGGATGGGTTGGATGCTGGTGTTGACTACTTCGGCGTGGGCTTGGGTCAGCCACAGCGCCAGAGCAGGTACGGCGATCTGGTAGACACCATCAGGCACGGGGCCGAGCACCTGCCCCAGGTCTGGCAGGCAGATGCAGCCGTCCAGGCAAACTTGTTTCTCGCCAGCCGGGCAGGCGCTGGGCTGGGCTGGCACTTCAAGCGTCAGACAAAGAACAAACAGCGCCACCAGGCGCGTGATGATGGGCGGCATTGTGACCTCCAGGGACGGAAGCAGCGCGAACAGTGGGCCATAACTGATCGATAACCTGCAAAGCTTTTGCGTATCCCTAAATTTCTTTGCACCACTTTCCTGCGGGCAAAACA
>NZ_AKJI01000009.1:0-25080 GCF_000282415.1 Pseudomonas sp. GM60 | reverse complement strand
CTGGCTGCCGAACCGCCGCTGCCGACGGTGCTGCTGTCCAGCAGCGGATCGTCTGGCACGGGCGTTTGCGCCTGAGCGGTACACGTTAAAATGGTCAATCCGATAACCCACACACGAACTCGTCGCATAACCGTAACTCCCTGACGGATGAGCGGAGTCTATGACAGTGTGGGTGAGCGTCAAGTGGGTGGGATTGATTGGACTAACGCAGCACTGACTCCCATCCCCCACCCAACGCTTTGTACAACCCGACCATCGCCAGCGACACCCCGGTCGAACTTTCGACCCATTGCTGCTGAGTCGCCAGCAATTCACCTTGCACGGTGAGTACGTTGACGAAATCCACCACGCCTTCCACGTACTGCTGTTGCGCGGTGCGCAGGGCGATCTGGTTTTGGCGTACGGCTTCGGCGAGGCTGTCGCGACGCAGTTGGCTGGCGTTGTAGGCGGTCAGTTGATCGTCGATTTCGTGCCAGGCGCGCAGCACGGTTTGTTGGTAGGCGATGGCGGCTTCCTGTTGTTGCGCTTCGCGCAAGTTCAGCACACCACGCAGGCGACCGCCGTCGAACAGCGGAAGGCTGAATTGCGGGCCGATGCCGAAAGCACGTGAGCCCCATGAGCCGAAGTCGCTCAGTTGCATGGCCTGCGAACCGAGGTTGCCTGACAGGGTGATGCGCGGATAGAAATCACCCTTGGCCACGCCAATGTTTGCGGTGGCGGCATGCAAGCGGGCTTCGGCCTGGCGGATGTCCGGGCGGCGCTCGGCCAGTTGCGACGGCAGGCCGATGGCGACCTGACGCGGGGTTTGTGGCACTGGCGCGTCTGTGGATAACTCAGCGTGCAGCGCTTGCGGCGGCTCGCCCATCAACAGGCTCAGCGCGTTGATCAGTTGCGACTGGCGCTGCTCCAGTGCCGGCAAGCGCGATTCGATGGCCGCGACTTGCGCGGCGGCTTCGGCGACATCCAGGTCGGTGGCGACACCGTCGACCAGGCGCAGTTGCGACAGCTTCAGGCTGTGGCGGGCGACGTCGAGGTTCTGCTCGGTGACGGCTCGTGTGCTTTGCACGCCGCGCAGTTGAATGTAGTCCTGGGCGGTTTCGGCGAGCACCGACAGCAGCACGCCGCGCTGGTCATTCTCCGCGACTTCAAGGGTGGCATCAGCCGCTTCGGTTTCGCGTCGCACACGCCCCCAGAAATCCAGTTCCCAGGAGGCCGAGAAACCTGCGTCCCACAGGTTGAACGCCGAGTCACCGTGGTGCCCCGACGGATCGCTCAGGCCTTCACCGCTGTTGCGTTTGCGCCCATAGCTGCCGGTGGCGGCGGTGTTGGGATAGCGTTCGGCGGTGATCACCTGGCGCGTGGCGCGGCTTTGCTGCAAACGGCTGCTGGCGAGTTTCAGATCGAGGTTGTCAGTCAGGGCGCGTTGGGTCAGGGCCGAGAGTTTCGGGTCCTGGAAAACTTCCCACCAGCGTTCGTCCATATGAGCGGTTATCACTTCACTGGCGGCGGCTTTCGACGGTTTCGACCATTCGGCAACTTGCCGGGCTTGAGGCTTCTGGAAATCAGGGCCGATGGTGCAGGCGGCGAGACTCATGACCAACAAGGCACAAAAGGCTAGTTGAGGCTGACGGCCTCTTCGCGAGCAAGCCCGCTCCCACATGGGAGTTTCTTCCGGGCCTGAATCTTGTGCACACCGATGCTCCAATGTGGGAGCGGGCTTGCTCGCGAAGACGTCAGAACAATCGATGTAGATTTTCATCGTTGCGCAACCTCATGCTTCCCGGTTTCAGCCGTATCAATACTCGCCTCCACCGACATCCCCACCCGCAACCGCTCAGCCAATGGCTGCCCCGGATCGAGGACGATTTTCACCGGTATCCGCTGCACAACCTTGGTGAAGTTGCCCGTCGCGTTGTCCGGTTTGATCGACGCGAAAGTCACCCCGGTGGCCGGCGCAATGCTCTCGACACGACCGCGCAATGCTTCGCCGCCAAGGCTGTCGACGCGCACCTGCACACCCTGCCCCGGCTGCACCTCAGTCAGTTGGGTTTCCTGGAAATTGGCGACCACATACGCTTGCGCCAGCGGCACCACGGCCAGCAGCTTGCTGCCCGGCGTGACATACGCACCGACACGCACCGCACGCTCGCCCACCATGCCGTCCTGCGGCGCGACGATGCGCGTATAGGACAGCTCGTAGCTGGCCATTTCCAGGGCCGCTAGCGCCCGTTTCAATCCGCCGTCGGCGGCGTCACGCTGGGCGGTGAGGATCTCCACTTGCTTGCGCTCCGCCGACAGTACCGCTGTGGCATTGGCTAACCGGGCACTGGCTTGATCAATGCGCGTACGCGCTTGCTGAGCATTCTGAACCGTACCCGCGCCAACGCCGGCAAGGTGGTTGTAGCGGTTCAATTCATGCTCGGCGAACGCCATTTCAGCCTTCGCCGACACCACCGTGGCTTGCGCCTGAGCAATCACTGACGTCTGGCGCTCAAGGGTCGCCAGGGCGTTTTGCAGTTGCGCTCGCGCCACCAGCGTTTCGGCGTCGGCGGCTTGAGCGGCAGCGCGCAGGTCGCGGTCATCGATCAGCGCCAGCAACTGCCCGGCCTTGACCTGCTGGTTGTCTTCCACCAGCACTTCCTTGATGAACCCGGCGACGCGGGGCACGACCAACGTGAAGTCGGCAGAGACAAAGGCGTCATTGGTGTTCTGTTGCGTACGCTTGCCAAAAATTCCCGGCGCCAGCAGATACACCAGCACGCCGACCGCCACCACGGAGGCAATTGCGACGGCGATTTTTTGCTTGGATTGAGTCGTCATAAAAACCTTCTGTTTCAGTGAAGCATTCATGTCGGCGCACGCGGCGGATAGATCCGCGTCGGCAGCCAGAAAATCAACAGGATCAGCGCCAACGCGACGCCGCCCATGCACAGATAAAGGTCCGAGGCGGTCAGCACCACGGCTTGCTCATGCAGCCGGTGGGCAAGGCCCGCGCTGTCGCTGTCGGCCAACGGCGAGTTGCCGAGACGATCCACCAGCATGGTCGAATGAAAGTGCAGCCGCGATGTGGTCAGTGCGTCGATTACGCCAGTCGCGATCACCGCCGACAGGCCTTTGACGGTGTTGAACCAGGCGGAAGCGAACGGCCCTTCCATCGGGCTGATGCTGCCGGTCGAGAGCATCAACAGCGGCAACACCGCCATCGGTTGACCGAAGATTTGCAGCAGTTGCAGCATGTAGAAATCGTCGCGAATCCACGCCGACGTCAGCTGCGAGCCGCCGATACACGACAGCGCCAGCATGCTCAGGCCGATCCCCAACACCCAGCGGCAATCCACCCGGCGCAGGTTGCACAGCGCCGCCACCAACGGCAGCGCGAGCAACTGTGGCAGCGCCGCCAGCAACATGACCGGTGCAGTCTGCACCGGGCGATAACCCTGGACCTGCGCGAGGTAACTGGACGGAATGATGATCACCGCCAGCAAAATCACCAGCACACCGGCCAGGGTCAGCAAGGCGAACGACAGGTTGCGGATGCCGAGCATCTGCATCTTGAAAAAAGGCGTCGGCTGCGACCATTCGTTGATCAGGAACAGCACCAGCAACACCAGCCCGCCGCCGAGCAGTCCGCAGATCAGGGTCGATTCGAACCAGTCCAGCCGATTGCCCTGCAGGATGCCGATCACCAGCATGCAGATCGCCGGAAATCCCAACAGCAATCCGCGCCAGTTGAACTGCTTGAAACGCTCAAGGCGCAGCGGATCCTGGGGCAAACCGTAGGCCACCGCCGCCATGGCGAGCAGGCACGGCGCGATGATTTGCCAGAACGTCCATTGCCAGCCGACATGCTCGGTCCACAACCCGGCCAGTGGCGTGCCGAGCCCCGGACCGAAGGTGGCCGTCAGGGCATACCCGGCCAGACCGTAGAGCTTCACGTTGGCCGGTAAAAAACGCAGGGCGACGGTCATCAACATCGGCGGCAAGGCACCGCCCGCCAGACCTTGCAAGGTGCGCATGACCAGCAGGCTTTCGTAGTTCGGGGCGAACGGACACAGCACGCCCAACAACGTAAACACGCAGATCGCGCAGAGAGTGAAGCGCCGCAACGAGAACGTCACCGAGCACCACGGCGCGAACGCCATCGCGGCCACCGAGGTCGCGGTGTAACTGGCGACCAGCCAGGTACCTTCGTCATAGCCGATGGCCAATGCGCCGCGAATGTCGGCGAGAGCGACCTTGGTCACCATCTCGTTGAGGCCCGACACCAGCACCGCCAGCAACACACCCACCAGACCGATGATGATTCGCGGACCGAAGACCGGTGGCGTCACGGCGACTGTTGGACTGGCCACGGCGAGAGGTGCCGGGGCCGTGAGGGAAGTCATTACTGCAAGCTCCGGGATGTGAATGTCGGAGCATTTTAGGAAGCGCGTGACCTGACGAAAATCAACTTATCGGCAGGTTATAAGTGCGTTCCATGCAGCAATACAAACCCCCTGTAGGAGCTGGCTTGCCAGCGATGGCGATTTTTCAATCAACATCTTCAGCGCCTGATGCACCGCTATCGCCAGCAAGCCGGCTCCTACAGGGGTCCCTGTTCAGTCTGACGTGGGTTGCGCGGCCAGCCATGTCGCGTCGCAACACGCCTTGAGCGTTTCACGCATCCAGCGATGCGCCGGGTCTTTGTCGAAACGCGGGTGCCAGGCCTGGGTCAGCATGAGGGTCGGCAACGGGATCGGCAGGGTGAACGAGCGCAATTTCAAGCCCAGCCGCCGCACGCTCAGCAGCGCTTCCTTGGGCACCGGCAGAATCAGATCGGAATCAGGCAAGGCAAACATCGCCGCATGGAAACTCGGCGCAATCACCGCCACTCGCCGCTCCAGGCCCAAGGCATTGAGCGCGGTATCGATCGGGCCGCGAGCAATCCCGCGCCGGGACATACTGATATGAGAAAACCCGGCAAAACGCTCGGCAGTGATTTCTTCGTCGAGCAGCGGATGGTCTTCGCGCACCAGGCCGACAAAGTGCGTGGAGAACAGATTCTGCACCTTCACTTCCGGCATCAGCGGCCGATTGTTGCTGACGCTCAGATCGATGCGCCCTTCACGCAACGCTTCGTCATCCCCATCGCCCTCCGGAACGAAGCGCAATTCGCAGTGCGGCGCCTGACGCTCCATGGTGTCGAACAGCTTGCCGCCGTAGACACCGACAAAGAAATCGTTGGCGCGAATGCTGAAGCGTCGGCGCAAACTGCCCAGCTCCACATCATCGGCGGAGCGGAACAGCAACGCGGCCTGTTCCACCACCTCCCGCACCTGCTCGCGCAACGCCAATGCCTTGGGCGTGGGCACTAGGCCGCGACCGGCGCGCACCAGAATCGGATCACCGATGGCTTCGCGGATTCGTGTGAGCGTGCGGCTCATGGCCGCTGGGCTGAGGTTCATCCGCCGCGCAGCGCCCACCACACTGCCCTCGTCGAGCAGGGCGTCGAGAGCGACCAGCAGGTTCATGTCTGGTAGTTGCATGGTGAGCACTCGTGTTTGATCTGGATTGATTCAGACGCAATGCTAGCAGCGTATCTGCGTTGTAGGAGCAAGCTTGCTCGCGATGAACGATAACGCGGACCGCCTGTGGGACCGAGTCGCGCCGATCGCGAGCAAGCGTTGCTCCTGCGTCTGTACTGCAAACCTAGCAGTTCTGATAGTTCTCAACTTTGCCTCAGACGTGTAGAACTCAAAGCCCCCCTGCCCCACTTCTGCGAGGCTTTGATGAATCAACCCAAAGCGGGTGATCAAAAGAAACCCAAGTGGTCACGGACAGTGCTGCTGGCAACCAACGGCAGCCATTCGATCATCGCCGAAGTCCATAGCGGTAAAGCTAACCCCATCGCCTACTCCGCCTATGGGGAGCAATCCGCGGAGCAGGAAGTCGCCACGAAACTGGGTTTTAATGGCCAATTGCGCGAAGCGAATATGGGTTGGTACTTGCTGGGTAATGGCTACCGTGCTTACAACCCGCGGTTGATGCGCTTTCATAGTCCGGACAGTTGGAGTCCATTTGGTGGGGGTGGGTTGAATGCATATATGTATTGCATGGGGGATCCCGTCAACCATTCGGACCCGACGGGGCACTTTTTGGATGCGATTAAGCTTTTCGTTCAGGAAAACGTTTCTTTTGGCGGCTCGGCAGCTCAACTCGCCGCCCGGAATGTCGCTCGCAGGGTAAACGGGATTGCCAGACAGAAGGCAAGGTACGCACTCGCTGCTGCTGGAGGATCTCCGACACCCGAAAATCGACCGTCAACGAGCTCCGGAGTTGCTGCAATGCTCAGCTTTGTCGGTGGAGCGCCGGGCCCTAGAGGCAACAGCTCGCCAGCCATCCAATACTCGGAGACCCGGCCCAGAAGCCACCCTGGTTATGCAACAGGCGCAGCAGGAGACGCAGCAGTGGGCGCAGCAGTAACCGGATGGGTAGTCACACCAAGCCCGAACATACCAAGACCTTCCAGCAGTTATAGCGCTACTAGTGGTGGCGGGCCCCGCTCGAGCTTTGACAATCCAAGAGTCCTTTACAACGGTCCATTGCCAACGACACCCGTTCTCGTACACGAGAGGCTCTTAGGTGGTGCACCGCGGAGTGCTCCACCGAGCGCAGCAAACACTAGCGGGCCACCTGGTGGCATCCATCTTCCGACATCTCCCCAAAGCTCACGATCATCATCATTCGATAGCTCAGGGCCGAGCGATTGGACTTCCTCCTCCAGTTCAAACTCCTCTCGTTCTTCCAGTCCAGCAAGACTTGTGACACTCATTCGGAAGGATAATGGCCAGCAGCACTCGCGCTGGATGTAGACGAACTGTAAAAAATGGTCCCGTCCAAGGGCACGAAAATCAAAGCACTCATAGCGGTGCATGTGAGTGCTTTTACTCAGGCGCTATTTGGAGGTTTTGCCTCGTTACCGCTGCATCCCCCACCGCTTCACCGTCACCCGCTCCAACGAATCAAACACCAGATTCTCCACCAGCAATCCAATCAGAATCACCACCGCCAACCCGGCAAACACCTTATCCGTGTACAGCTCATTGCGATTCTGAAAGATGTACCACCCCAACCCACCCTTGCCACTGGTAGCGCCAAACACCAACTCAGCTGCAATCAGCGTACGCCAGGCAAAGGCCCAGCCGATTTTCAGCCCGGCGAGAATCGACGGCAGCGCCGCCGGAATCAGGATGAACAACACGAAACGCATGCCCTTCAAACCGTAATTTCGCCCGGCCATGCGCAAGGTTTCCGAGACGCCCAGGAAACCCGCGTAGGTGTTCAACGCCAACGCCCAAAGCACCGAATGCACCAGCACGAAAATCAGGCTGTTCTGCCCCAACCCAAACCACAGCAGCGCCAGCGGCAGCAGCGCAATGGCCGGTAGCGGGTTGAACATCGAGGTCAGCGTACTCAGCAGATCGCGACCGAACTGCGTCGACACCGCCAAGGTGGTCAGAGCAAACGCCAGGACGATGCCGATCAAATACCCCTTCAGCAACACCACCAACGAAATCCACACTTTGCCCAGCAACTCGCCGCTGAGCAGGCCGTCGTACAGCGCACTGGCGGTTTGCAGAAAACTCGGCAACAGCAAGTCGTTGTTCTGAATGCGGGCAACCACCTCCCACAGCACCGCGAGCAGAATCAGGATCAGGCTTTTGCGAATCCAGCCCTGTTGCCACAGGCGTTGACCCAGGGGCAACTCACGCTCCAGCGGTACGCTGGTCAGCGGCTGCAAAACGGTTTCGAACTCTTCACGCGCAGATGATAACTGGCTCATCGGGCACTCCTCTCAATGGCTCAGTAAGCGATGCGAATGTCGGAAAAATCCAGCTCGCGCTCGGTTTCCGGTGACTGGCCTTCATCGAACAACAAGCGATGAATCCGCCGCGCCGACTCCTGAAACGCCACGCCGCCAAGACTGTGCAAATCGTACTGATGGCTGTGGACTTCCGCCCGTACCCGACCGGGATGCGGCGACAGCAGCAGGATGCGATTGCCCACCACCAGCGCTTCTTCGATGGAGTGCGTAACGAACAACAACGTGAACCGCACCTCTTCCCACAGCAGGAGCAATTCTTCCTGCATCTTGCGGCGCGTGAGGGCGTCGAGGGCGGCGAAGGGTTCGTCCATCAGGAGGATTTTCGGCTGCATCGCCAATGCCCGCGCGATGGCAACGCGAGCCTTCATGCCGCCAGACAAGGTGTGCGGGTAAGCATCGGCAAATGCCGCCAGCCCGACCTTGTCCAGATAGTGCAGCGCTCGTTCTTCAGCCTCTTGGCGCTTGAGGGTTTTCGACGCCAGCAGCGGAAACATCACGTTCTGTTTGACGGTTTTCCATGGCGGCAGCTGATCGAATTCCTGGAACACCACTATCCGGTCGGGCCCCGGGGCATGGACAGTTTGCCCTTGCAGGCGAATCTCGCCTTCAACGGGCTGGATGAACCCGGCAACCGCCTTGAGCAATGTGGATTTGCCGCAACCGGAAGGACCGAGCAGCACAAAGCGGTCCGCCGGGTCGATTTCAAAACTGACTTGGTGGGTCGCCCGAACCACGCGCTGCGGCGTGCGGTATTCGAGGCTGACGTTGTCGACCGACAGCAGCGCCTGAGCTGCGACGTTCGGTTTGCTGACCGTGTGGCCTTGCAAAGGGGCGTTCATGTCGGTCAGCTCCCTTGCAGCGGTTTGGTGTCCTGGAAGAAGTAATCCTTCCATGAATCCGGTTTGTTTTTGATCGCACCGACGCGGTAGAGGAACTCGGCCAGTGGGTAGGTATTTTTCGGCGTGACACTGAATTCGAACTGCGGGTTATCGATGATTTTCAGCAGCGCGGCGCGATCGATTTTCGCCTTGGTCACACGGATGTAGGTATCGGCGGCAGCGCCTTTATCGTTCTGCGCAAATTGCGCCGCTTCGGTCAGCGCTTCGACGAAGGCCTTGTAGGTTTTCGGGTTCTCGTTGCGGAATTTCTCGGTGGCGAACAGCACCGTCGGCGAGTTCGGGCCGAGCAGGTCATAGGTGTTCAACACCACATGGACGTTGGGGTTGGCCAGCGCCTGATCCTGGAATGGCGGGTTGGAGAAATGCCCGGTCAACTCGGTGCCGCCGGCAATCAGCGCGGCCGTGGCGTCCGGGTGCGGAACGGCGATGGTGTACTTGTCGAGGCGATTGAATTCCTTGTCGCCCCATTGCTTGGCGGCCGCGTACTGCAGGAAGCGCGACTGCACCGACACGCCCACGGCCGGCACCGCGATGCGGTCCTTCTCGGTGAAGTCGGCGATGGTTTTGACCTTCGGATTGTTGCTCACCAGGTAGTACGGGAAGTTACCGAGGGAAGCCACGGCTTTGACGTTCTGCTTGCCGTGGGTGCGGTCCCAGATGGTCAGCAGCGGACCGACGCCGGCACCGGCGATATCAATCGAACCGGAAAGCAACGCATCGTTGACCGCCGCGCCGCCGGACAGCTGAGTCCAGTCGACCTTGATGTCGATGCCTTCCTGCTTGCCGTACTTCTCGATCAGGTTCTGATCGCGCACCACGTTGAGCAACAGGTAAACGATGCCGAACTGTTCGGCGATGCGGATTTCACCTTCGGCGTGAGCCACGGTCGGCGCCACCAGGCTGCCGGCGATCAGGCTGAAACCCAGGCCGATGGCCGCAGCCAACGGTGCAAAGGGAAGACGTTTGGACATGATCAAATCTCCGACAAATCAGAAAGGCGCGTCGCCCTGAATGGTGGTGCGATACAACTTGCGGCGCAGATGGCTGGGGCATCCGGCGGCGAGGTGGATCAGCGAACGGTTGTCCCAGAACACCAGGTCGTGGGGCTGCCATTGATGGCGGTAGATGTTGTGCGGCAGCACGCTGTGGGCGTAGAGCTCGTCGAGCAGTTGCTTGCTCTCGTCGTCCGGCAAACCAACGATGCGGGTGGTGAAACCTTCGCTGACGAACAACGCCTTGCGACCGTTTTCCGGGTGCGTGCGCACGATGGGATGGACGACTTCGGCAACCTGGGCCAGTTGCTCCGGCGTCAGGGTCGGACGCCAGTTGCCTTCGAATTTGGTCTCGCTGTAGCGCGCCGTGTACGAGTGCGCCGCCGAGCGACCTTCGACCGCTTTGCGCAACGCTTCAGGCAGGTTGTCCCAGGCTTTGTGCATGTCGGCGAACAAGGTGTCGCCGCCCTCGGACGGCAATTCCTGGGCGTGCAGCATCGAGCCCAGGCTCGGCAATTCTTTATAGGACAGGTCGGAGTGCCAGAACTTGCCGGCGTCACCGAGGCCGATGGATTGGCCGTTTTCGATGATGTTGGAAACGATGAGGATTTCCGGGTGCCCGGTCAGCAGGAACTGCTTGAGCACGTGGATCTGCAACACGCCAAAACGGCGGCTGAAGTCGATGTGCTGTTCGGGGGTAATGCGTTGGTCGCGGAACACCACGACGTGATGATCCAGGTGCGCGCGATGGATGCGGGCGAAGTCCTGATCATTGATCGGGCGGGACAGGTCCAGGCCGATGATTTCGGCTCCGACAGCACCGCTGAACGGGCGAATCTCAAAGGTTTGCGGTGCGATTGCAGGTGACGCAGAGACGGCTGACATAAAAATCACTCCCACGCACGGCACGCTCAAGGGCGCGCGCGTCGATCAGAAACTCACGGAGGTCCCGTGTTGGTTCGTTTCGTGCGGCGCGCCGATTGGTCGGCAGGTACGCAGGAGGTTGACTTTATAGATATAAGAACGCGAATTTAAATACCGTTAGCGAATAACCATATGGCTTATTTCGCCTATGCTGCTGACAGGATGACGCTGCTCAACGCTTGAGGGACGCTCAATGTTCTACGTGCAACGCAATGCAGATGGTCAACTGATGCGCGTGGAAGCCGAGGCCTATGCCGGGTCCACCGAAACCTTGCCCGCTGAACACCCGGACCTTCAGGCGTGGTTTGCCAGCGAAGTCATGGCCACCAGCCACAAACAACTTCAACAAATCAAACAGCTCAAACAGTTGAAGCAGAGCGACCTGGACATGATCCGGGTACTGGACGACTTGATTCAGGTGCTGACCGATAAAGGCGTGATCCGCGTCACCGATCTGCCGGCCGCCGCACAAGCCAAACTCATGGACCGGTCCCAGGCGCGGGAGGCGTTGGGTGGGTTGAGTCTTTTGGTGGATGAGGATGAGACCGGGCTGATCTGAGTCCCAGCTTCTTTGTCGCCTGTTTTGACGCCATCGCCGGCAAGCCGACTCCTACAGGGTTTGTGATCAACCACTACCTCTGTAGGAGCCGGCTTGCCGGCGATGGCGGCCTTCAAGTCACCGCAGGCTCATCCTTCTTGAACAAAACGCCAACAACTCCGGCGACTCCAGATGATCCTGCGCCCGCGCCACCAACAAATGCACCCCGTCGGCCATTCGGTCAAGCGCCAGTGCGACGCATCGGCTTGAGCCGTCCTCATCGTCGGCGAGGTTGGCAGCGATGGCACTGATGGAGAACAGGTCTTCGAAAGCCCCACTACCAAGGCTTCGGCTCACCAAACAACTGCCCTTGCACACCGTAAATCCCCATCTCGCGAATCACCTCCAACTCCCCGTCCGTCTCGACCCGCTCGGCAATCAACGGCAAGTCGATGCTGTGCGCCGCCCGCTGAATCGCCTCGATGAACAAACGCTTGTCGCTCTCCTGATCAATCGCGCGGATGTAAACGCCGTCGATCTTCAAATACGCCAACCCGAGCCGTGCCAGGTTGCCGATCATGCTGAAGCGCCCGCCAAAGTGTTGCAGGCTCAACGAGAATCCGAGTTCACGTAGGCGCCGTGTCAGCTCTTCCAGCTCAGCCTGCTCTGGCAGTTGTTCCTCACCGATTTCCAGCGTCAGCCGCGACCCCAAACTGGAATGCGCACGCAAAATATCGAAGAGTTGACTCAGCGCCTGCGGATTGGCCAGCGTCGCCGAGGACAGGTTCAGCGCCAACGACGCGTCATGGTCGGCCATCTGCTCGAGCACCCGCTCCAGCATCAGGCGGTCCAGGCGCGCGGCCCAGCCGAAACGCTCAAGCCACGGCAAGAACCGGCCGGCGGGGATCGCCTGGCCCTGCTCGTCGATCAAGCGTGAAAGCACTTTGTAATGCAGCACCAGCGTCGTGTCCTGGCTGGCCACCACCGGCTGGAAATACAGCTCGAAGCGCCGCTGATTCAGCGCCAGATCGAGCAAGCTGTGCCAGGCATGATGATCATCGCCGACAGGGGCTGACGTTGCGCGGTCCAGGCACACCCACCGCGAATCGCCCTGGCCTTCAGCCTGCGCCAGTGCCTGATCCGCCAGCCCGAGCACCGCTTGCGGGGCGTCGCCATACACAAACGGCGCCAGCCCGATGAAGGCCACGGCGGCCACGTCGGTGGCGCCGGTCGCATGCAGGGTGACCAGGGCGCTGTCGAGGTTTTGCGCCAGTTGCAGCGCTTCTGCGCGCAGCAATCCCGGCGCCAGCACGGCAAATTCACCACCACGGATCCGCGTGACAAGGTTCAGCGTTTCGGGGTATTTGGCACACTCGCGGGACAATTGCTCGCCGACCGCGATCAGCAAATCATCGGTGTGTTGACCGCCCAGACGCTGATTCAGCCCGGCGAGGTCCTTGACCCGTAGAAGCAGCAAATAACCCGAACTCGCCTGTTCCGGATTGCTCACCCGCGCGTTCAATTGCATCTCGAAATAGCGCCGGTTGGCCAACCCGGTCAGGTTGTCCTGATAGGACTCGGCGCGCAGTTTTTCACTGCGTTCGGCCTGCTCCTGGAACAACGCCTTGAGCTTCTCGACCATCTGGTTCATGGCCTGCACCACCCGGCGCAATTCAGGTGTGCGCGGCAGGTCCGGCAGGCTGAGGAATTCACGGCGGGCAATGGCGTGGGATTGCTGGACCATGTAGTCCAGCGGTTTCAATTGCCGGCGCAACAGCAACGCCCCCAGCGCCGCACTCACCGCGCCGCAAAGCAGCAACCAGCCGAGACTGCCCAGTGCGCTCTGCCAAAGCTTGGCCAGCGCGAACATCGGATGGCTGACCACTTCGACCCGCGCAGCCTGTTCCCAGCCACGGCTGACAATCGCATCGCCACCCGCCGGTTCCAGGCCGATCAGTTTGATGAACCAGTCCGGCACATTGGTGACCGCCGGGATGCCATTGCGTTCGACCAGCGTCTTGTCGTTTGACAGATCGACCACGCGGATGCTCGCGTAGTAACCGCTGTCGAAGATCGAGCTGACCAGCAGCTCGACCATCGCCGGGTCATCGATGTTCGGCGTCAACGACAGCGCCAACGCCGTCGCGGCGTCCTGGGCGTGGGAGCGCAATTGGTTGACGTACTGGGTGCGCGAGCTCTCGAGGCTGACCATGAAGCTGCCGGTGAAGGCGACCACCAGGAACAGACAAATAGCGATCAATAGCTGTTTGAACAAAGACATCTGAGCGCGTGCTCCTAGTTAATCGTTTCGACCGGGAATCCTTCCGCCTGCATTTTCTTCAACACATCCTGCCAACGGGACAGCCGCTTGGTATCGCCCACTTTCTTGTTGCCCTTGGCACCCGGCAACCACAAGCCTTCGGCATTGAAAGCGTAGACCGGCAACAGATCGGTACGTTGGCTGGCGGGCTTGATCGCATCGATCAGGCTGTCGAGCACCAGCGGCATGGCGTCGGGGCTGGCGTAATACGTCAGCACCATGTGCGCGCGATTGAGGCTCAGGGCCTTAACGTAAGTAATGCGCAACTTGTCACTGGAAACGCCGAGGCGGCGCAGGCTGAAATACTTGGCGATGGCGAAGTCTTCGCAATCACCAGCGCCTTTCCACAAGGCTTCGATCGGGGTTTCCCAATAATCGACCTCGTGCCACAGGCCGATGTCCTCTTCATAGCGCATCTGTTTGTTGAAGAATTGGTTGACCACATTGAGCTGGTCCAGCTCACTGAGTTGCTTCTGCGTCGCCAACAATTGCTGCCAGGCATCAATGCGCTGCTGACCCTCGCCCATTGGCCCGTACAACGCCTGCGCCCGACGGCTGATCAGGGAAAAATCCCAGTCGGCGTGCAGGCCGCCCGAAATGACACCGGCCAGCAGCAACGCGCAGCACAACCAGCGCAAGGTCCGAGGGATCGCGAAACGTGCCGCCAATGCGAGGCATCCAGGGTGGGCAGGTGGAATCGATTGATGTTGAAGGTTAGCCTGTTAAATGACAATGGCACGGTGAGATCACTGCGGGCCGACTAAACTTGAAGTGTGACCCTGTGTGCGTTTGACAACCTGTCAGGCAGTCACTAGTGTCCTCTTGGATCCAAATTATCTCAGTCATTCAGGGTGCGTAGTAGTGACACAGAAGCCCAACCCTCTCGGCAGTATCAAGGTCAACGGGCCGATTCCCGCTCATCTGGCCCGCTCGGTCATCGAAGAGACCCTGCGTGCCGCCATTCTCGATGGTCGCATTCCTTGCGGCACGGCCCTTCGCCAACAAGACCTGGCCGACCTGTTCGGTGTCAGCCGCATGCCGGTCCGTGAAGCCTTGCGCCAGCTCGAAGCCCAAGCGCTGCTTAACGTGGTCGCCCACAAAGGTGCGGTGGTCGCGCCACTGGTTCAGGGCGACGCCGTCGAGACTTACGCATTGCGCATCCTTCTGGAGTCCGAAGCCCTGCGCCTGTCGATCCCTTTGCTCACCAACGAAGACTTCGAGCAGGCGGCCCGCTACATCGACGAACTGGAAACGGAACACGACTACACCGAAATCGGCCGGCTTAACCGCCTGTTCCACATGTCGATGTATTGCAAGGCGCCTAACCGTCGGCTCTTGAGGCTGGTCGAAGACGGCCTGAACGAAGAGGAACGTTTCCTGCGCTTCAACCTGGAAGCCATGGGCCTGGGCAAACTGTCCCAGGAAGATCACCGTGCGCTGCTGCGGGCGGTGGAAGACCGCGACATCGAGCGTTCGGTGAAGCTGCTCGAACATCACCTCAACCGAGGTGTCGAGGTCATCACCCGCTATCTCGAAAGCCCCGAAGCGCAAAGCAGAAAAACCTCGAAATAAATCACCCCGGCAACGGCGCGAGCAGGTCGACCTGCTCGCCCGCGCCTGCCGCGCCTGCACATCCTTTCTGCCAAACCCGCCCCTTGCACTGACCCTACGACGCGTCGGTGATAGCGGCTGCCTTGATTTACGCTCACTCTTGGGCTGCCAACGAATAACAAACGGGCGACGCACCGCATGAGCGGCGCAGTCCCCGCATCAAGAACCTAAGGAAGGAGTCTTGCCACGGGAAAGGAAGCATCGGCGTCCCGGCCAACTTCCACCCCTCAAATCACACTAACGATCACCCTTAGAAAGTTGCTTCGAGTGAGGCATTCACTCTTTATTTCGATTTCGACTTATATAAGCCGAAAGGAGCAACTACGCCCAAATAAAACTTATTCATAAAGTCTTATTGGAACTTGTCACGCTCGAAAAAGTTAAACTTTAAAATAGTATAAAAATAACTTGCCCAGCACTTTATTCGTGTATTAGCTTTTCTCCGCCACTACTGGCCACTGGCTGAAACCCCTTAGCCATAAGACCTATATGCAACTAATACCGATCAATTCATTTGAGGCATCTGCTCGCCATCAGACTACTTAAAACACTCGTTACTTATTGATCACACCTCACTCCGGACCACTTATAGGCTCGCCATGAAATCGACTAAAGACCGTCTTAATCAGAAGAAAGCAGAACTTAGCGCGCACCCGATTTTCTCTGAAATACATTCGCTTTCGGTACTTCAACGCTTCATGGAATCCCATGTGTTTGCGGTATGGGATTTCATGTCGCTGACCAAGCGCCTGCAACAGGAACTGACCTGCGTTCAGTTGCCCTGGCTGCCGCCGAGCGATCCGCAGGCGGCGCGCCTGATCAACGAGATCGTGCTTGGTGAAGAGTCCGATGATCGTCCGGCCAACGGCCATTACAGCCATTTCGAGTTGTACCTCGATGCGATGCGCGAAGTGGGGGCCAGCACGGCCGTCATCGAACGCTTCGTGGCGCTGCAGCAAGAAGGCGTGAGTTATGACGTGGCATTGCAGAGCGTGGACGTTGACCCGGCCGCTGCGCAGTTCGTGCGCCATACCTTGCACACCGCGCTGCATGCACCTGGCCACAGTGTTGCAGCGGCATTTTTGCACGGTCGCGAGAGCGTGATTCCGCAGATGTTCCAGCGGATTCTCGACGATTGGGGCATCGGCATCGAGCAGGCGCCGACCTTTCGTTACTACCTGGAACGGCACATCGAAGTCGACTCCGAAGACCACGGCCCGGCAGCAGAAAAACTCCTCGCGCGATTGGTCAATGGCGATCCGCAACGCGAAGAAGACGTCTACGCCAGCGCCCTCGCCGCCGTGGAAAGCCGCATTGCCCTGTGGGACGGCCTGCGCCTGAGCATGAGCGAGCCGTTGGCGGAGGTGAACGCATGAACGCCGCCGACTACCAATCCTTCGCCGACGCCTGGGAAAGCCGCGCGACCATCCGCACCCGACCGCGCCGCGTGCTGGAGAACGACGAAAAGCTGATCTACCCACTCAGTCGCCAACCGCTGGTATTGAGCGAAACCTTCCTGCGCGAATGCCCGGAGCAACGGGATTTCGCCCTGGTGCAGACGCTCTACAAATTCATCAACGACGTGGTGATTTTCGAAACCGAGATCGTCGACAAAACCGCGCGCAGTATCGCCAAGAACCGCTTTGCCGTGGCCTTCCCGTTCACCTGCCGGTACGACGCCATGACCGTGGTGGTGGACGAGGATTACCACGCGCTGGTGGCGATGGATTTCATGCAGCAAACCGTCGCCATGACGGGCATTACGCCCATCGACCTGCCGTATGAAATCGAACTGAGCCGGGCGATTCCGGCCGCCGTGGCACTCGCACCGGAACATCTGCGCAGTGCCGTGGAGTTGATCTGCGTAGCCATCGCCGAGAACACCGTCACCGGTGATGTGGCGGCGTTTGCCAAGGACGACACGGTCAAGCAATCGATCAAGGGTTTGATGGCTGATCACCTGCTCGACGAGGGTCGTCACTCCGGCTTCTGGGCGCGGCTGGTGCGCATCTACTGGCACACCGCAAGTGAAGAAGATCGGCGATACATCGCGCAGATTTTGCCGGTGTTCATCGGCCATTACCTGACCAACGACATTCAGAAGTCGTTCGACTTCCGCCTGATCGATTCCTTGCAGATCAGCGAAGCCGCGCGCGCCGCACTCAAGCGCGAGGTGTCGGGACTGGCCTTCCCGATCAACCGCCATCACCCGTTGGTCGCCAACATCGTGCGGTTTTTCCGCAGCAGTTCGCTGCTCGATTCGCCGTGCGTTCAAGAAGCCCTGAGCGACTACCTGGTTTAACGAGGAGCACATCATGAGACGTCTCGACATTATGCTCATCGGGCAGAGCCAGGCCCTGACCGACCTGGCGCTGGAGCTCGAACAACACGGTCATTCGCTGATGCGGCTTGAGGCAGTTGGTCAGCCTGCGGCGGGACCGTTCGATTTGCTGATCGACGAC
This sequence comes from Pseudomonas sp. GM60, assembly GCF_000282415.1. Taxonomy (NCBI): domain Bacteria; kingdom Pseudomonadati; phylum Pseudomonadota; class Gammaproteobacteria; order Pseudomonadales; family Pseudomonadaceae; genus Pseudomonas; species Pseudomonas sp. GM60. Next base: position 7,470 of record NZ_AKJI01000009.1, on the reverse strand, counting down.
ACAAGCCTGCCGTTTGAGGACTTCGACGCGACATCGCGACTGACGCTGCAACTGGGCATCGGCGAGCCGCAGACTTCAGGTCTTGTGACGTTGGACTTGCTATGCCTGCACGGTTCGACGCTGCTCACGCGCGTGCCGATTGCCGACGAACCTTCGGGCAACGGCCAGGCATTGCGTGTGCGGGCGGTGGCGGAACTGGTGGACCACGTAGCGTTGCTGGTCAGTCGTTTCTCGCGGGACGCCGACTATTTTCTACTGGCCGAGCCAGCGACCCCGGTGCATTTCGAGCGGCTAGAAAGCCTGCGGTTCCTGGAGCGCCTGGCCTTCGTCCATCGGCTCAATTCCACCGCTGATCCTCGGTTGCTGCAACTCGCACAAGTGCCGATGATCGAGCGGCTTGAGCAGCGCTTCACACAGTCCGCCGAAAGACCGGCGCTGAACCTTGCCGGCACGTCCGTCAGCTATCGCCAACTGCATGCTCACAGCCGCGTCATCCAGCAGCGTTTGCAGCCAATGCTCGAACAACTCGACGGGCCGTGGGTGATCGGCATTTGCCTGCCGAAATGCAGCGCGTTGTATGCGGGGATTCTGGCGATTCTCGGCAGCGGCGCGGTGTATCTGCCGCTGGAACCGAGCCATCCGCTGCAACGTCAGCACTACATTCTGTCGAATGCCGGTGCCGTGTTGCTGCTGCACGACGGGCAGCATCCTCTTGCATCCGAGATGCTCAGCCTGGACATCAGCGCGATCGACATCAACAGCGTGGATCTCGACCAACCTTTGATGCGCCAGCGCCCGGACCTCGACGCGCCGTGCATGGCGCTCTACACCTCCGGCACCACCGGCCATCCCAAAGGCGTGTTGCTCAGCCAGGCCAACCTCGCGCACTTCACCGCATGGTACGCCGACTATGTGCAACTGACGGAGCAGAGCCGGGCGCTGCAGTTTTCGTCGTTGAGTTTCGACTCGTCGCTGATCGATATTTTCCCGACCCTGCTGCAGGGCGCCGAGCTAATCGTGCCCAGCGACGATCAACGCCGTGATCCGCTGCAACTGGTGGAATTGATCCGCCACCAACGCTTGAGCCACGCGTTTCTGCCACCAGCCTTGTTGAGCATTCTGCCGCTGGAGCAGTTGCAGGTGCTGGATCATGTGATGACCGGTGGCGATGTGTGCGAGCCCTATGTCATCGAGCAGCTCACCCGCCAGGGCAACCTCTACAACCTCTATGGCCCGACCGAAGCGACGGTGCTGATCACCGCGCGACAACTGCGCGCCGGCGACAGCAATCGCACCCTCGGCGCGCCTATTGCCAACAGTCAGGTGCTGATTCTCGACGAGGATTTTCAGCCGGTGGTCGAACAGACCGTCGGCGAGTTGTACATCGTTGGCCCCGGTGTCTGCCTGGGTTATCTGAACAATCCGCAACAGACCGCCGAGCGCTATTTGAACGTGAGCCTGCCGAGCGGTGAGCACCTGCGGGCCTACCGCACCGGCGACATGGCGAAGTGGACCGACGCTGGCATCGAGTTGTGCGGACGCCGGGACAATCAGGTGAAGATTCGCGGCTTTCGGGTCGAGCCGGATGAGATCGAACGTTGCCTGCGCGACAGTCAGCTGTACCGCCAGGTGGCCGTGGTCATCGACAACCAACGGCGGATTCTGGCGTTCCTCGCCCAGCCTCAGGAAGCGCTACCCGGTGCGGCGCGTGAAGCGCTGAAGGCGCACGCCACCCAGTTTCTGCCGGACTACATGCAGCCCACCGCCTGGACCGAACTGGCAAGTATGCCGTTTGCCAGCAACGGCAAGGTCGATCGTAAAGCCCTGCTGGAGCTGCCCGTCAGCATCGCCGAAAACACCGAACGACGCTTGCCGGCCAGTGCCGATGAAGCGCTGCTGCTAGAGATCTGGGCCGAGCTGCTGGAGCTGCCAGCCAGCGACATTTCCACCGACGAAAGTTTCTTCAATTTGGGCGGCCACTCGATCCTGCTGTCGCGCATGCTGTTGCGCCTGCGTGAAGAGTTCGGTCGCAGCATCTCGATCAACCGCTTCATCGAACTGCCGACCATCGCGAAACTGGCAACACTGGTGCGCGGCTCCGGCACTGAGGAAGTGCTGAGCGAGCAGGCCATGGCGGATGCCTTCCGCGAACTGGATATCGAGCCGCTGCCCGTCAGTCGCATGGGTGATGTACACAAGGTGATCGTCACCGGCGCCAACAGTTTTGTCGGTGTGCATATTGTCGAGGCGTTGTTGGCGTGGGGCGCCAGCGAAGTGGCGTGTCTGGTGCGCGATGGCAGCGGGCAATCGGCAGCGGAACGTTTCGCCCACGCGTTGCGGGAAAACCGTCTGGAGCATCTGGATTTGAGCCGGGTGCGGGTTTACGCGGCTGACATCACACAGCCCTCGCTGGGGCTTGCGGTGGATGTTTATGAGCGCCTGGATCGCGAGTACGGCGCGCTGGTGCACAACGCCGCCAACGTCAATCACGTGCTGGATTACGAGTCGCTGGCGCGGGACAACGTAGAGCCAATCTTCGAGTGCCTGCGCCTGTGCGAAGGACGCAGTAAAAAAATCTTCAATTTCGTCTCGACGCTGTCGGCTTCGAGCACGATTTCCGCGGATGGCCGGGTGCTCGAACTGCCCGCCGCGCAGACCCCGCCGATCTACATCAAAAATGGCTACAACCTGTCCAAGTGGGTCGGCGAACGAATCCTGGAAAGGGCTCGGGAGCGCGGGGTGCGGGTCAATCTGTACCGCCCCGGCAACATCAGTTTCAACAGCCTGAGCGGCGTCTGCCAGCCGCACAAAAACCGTTTGATGCTGATGCTCAAAGGCTCGATCCAGCTCGGTCAGGTGCCGGAATTCGCGTTGAATTTCGACCTGATGCCGGTGGACTTTCTCGCCCGTTTCATCGCCTTCCACGCCAGCCGGTATTCAGCGGAAAAAGCGGTGTTCAACCTGCACAACCCCGAGCCGCTGAGTTGGGACGATTACGTCGCGTCCTTTCGTGAGGCGGGTCGGGAATTCTCCATGGTCAGCGTCTCCGACTGGCAGCAGCAACTGGGACGGGTCGACAGCGACAACGCGCTGTTCGGCGTGCTCGGTTTTTACCTCAACGGCTTCGAAGAAGACATCGGCGACATCTCGATGATCGGCCATGACAACGCTCAGGCCGGCGTGCGGCAGATGGGCGCGCACTACCCGGAAAAATCCCCGGCGCTGCTGCGTCGCGGCTGCGATTACCTCAAAGAAATCAACTTCATCTGAATCACTCAAGCGGAGCAAAACCATGAACAACCTGCAACCCGATACCCTGATCAAAAACCCGCAAGGCTGCCACGTCGTGTCGTCCGTGGACGTACCGGCGCAGGCCGAAAAAGTCTGGGCGGTGGTCGGCAACTTTGCCGGCTTCGATCAATTCATCCCGGCGTTGTCGCACATCGAGATGACCGGCGAAGGCGTGTCATCGCTGCGCAAGAAATTTTTCAAGGACGGCAACCTGGTGGTCGAGCAACTCAATTCGCGGGATGACCAGGCGCGGAGCATGACCTGGACCACGATCTACAACACCTTGGGCGTGGCCAATTTGTGGGCGGCGATGACGGTTGAGGTGCTGGGTGAAGGCAAGTCCCGAGCGACCTGGACCATCAACGCCGAGCCGGCCCAGGGTGGCGCCGAGGCACTGCCGGGGTTCAAGGATTTTGTGCAGGGGTTTGCCGATGATGCGATGAATAATGTGTTGAAGTTGTTTGCGTAGGACGTTACTTCGGCGGTGACTCATCCATCGCTATCGCGAGCAAGCTCGCTCCCACATTGGACCTTCATTGAACACAGCCTATGTGAACAATGATGATCCCTGTGGGAGCGAGCCTGCTCGCGATTGAACGATAACGCGGTCTGACAAATCTGAATCAGATCTTGAAGCTATCAACCAACTGCTTTAACCGATTCGCCTGCAACGACAATGCATCGCAATCCTTCAACGTTTCATTGAGGTTGGCCACGCTCTGCTGATTCAGCAGATTGATCTGGTTAACGTCGACGTTGAGGGTTTCCACCACCGCCGTCTGCTCCTCGGTCGCTGCCGCCACCGACTGGTTCATCCCGTCGATTTCGCCAATGCGCTTCGTCACGCTCACCAGACGCAGACCCGCCTGGTTCGCCACTTCAACGCTCTCTTCGCTGGAGACCTGACTGGCGTTCATGGTGGTCACCGCTTCACGCGAGCCGACTTGCAGCGACGTGATCATCTTGTGAATTTCCTCGGCCGACTCCTGCGTGCGATGCGCCAGGTTGCGTACCTCGTCCGCCACCACCGCAAAACCACGACCGGCTTCACCGGCGCGTGCCGCTTCAATGGCGGCGTTGAGCGCCAACAAGTTGGTCTGCTGGGAGATGCCTTTGATCACATCGAGAATGTGCCCGATGTTGTCGGTGCTCGCGTTCAGGGTTTCGATCTGCGTGCACGACAGGCTGATTTTCTGCGACAGCTCGGTCATGGCCAGAATGGTTTTTTCCACCACCTGACGACCGTCATCGGCCTGCTCGCTCGCGCCGCTTGCATGCTGCGAAGCGTCGGCGGCGTTGCGGGCGATTTCCTGGGTGGCGGCGCCCAACTGGTTAATCGCCGCCGCCACGCTGTTGGTGCGCGCACTTTGTTCGTCGGAACCGACGATCGACGCGTTGGACGAAGCCATCACCCGTTGCGACAGGTCATGGACCTGCCGGGTTGCCGAGGACACTTCGGAAATCGACGCGTGAATTCGCTCCACGAACTGGTTGAAGGAGCCGCCGAGTTCGCCGAATTCGTCTTTGCTTTCCACGGACAGACGACGGGTCAGGTCGCCTTCGCCTTGTGCGATGTCCTGCATCGCACGACCCATGGTGGTCAGCGGACGCATCAGCACGTTAATCAGCAGGGTCAGCAGCACCGCAATGACGGTGACAGCGATAAACATCGCGATCAACGCTGAGGTGCGGAATTGGCTCAATGGTGCGTAGGCCTTGTCCTTATCGATCGACAGACCGATGTACCACGCAGCATTCGGCAAACCGTTGACCGGGGTGAACGAGAGGATGCGTTCCTGATTGTTCAGGGTGACTTGCTGATTGCCCTTCTCGATGCGCAGGCCGGCGTTGGGGTAGATGTCCTTCAGGTTCTTCATGACCTGGTCTTTGTCCGGGCTGACGATCACCTGGCCGTCGGCACTGACCAGAAACGCATGGCCAATGCCGCCGAAGTCCACCGAGTTGATGATCTTCACCAGGGTTTCCAGGCTCAGGTCACCGCCGACCACGCCAAGCAACTCGCCATTCTTTTTCACCGGCATGGCGATGGTCACGACCAACCCACCGACGGCCGCCATGTAAGGCGGGGTCAGCATGGTTTTGTCAGCGACAACCGCTTGCTTGTACCAGGGACGCTGACGCGGATCGTAGCCGTCCGGCATCTTCGCGTCAGGGCGCTGAGTGAACACGCCATTAGTCTGGCCGACGTACGTGAACTGGAAGTTGGAGGTGAAGGCCGGCTGATCAACCAGCCCCGGCAGATCGGCATTGGCGCCTTGATGAGCGACGTTTTGCGCGAGGTTTTCCAGCACCAGCACGCGGCCGCTCATCCAGTTCTGCACGCTGCTGGCGGTCAGGTCGCCGGCTTGTTGAACGGAGGATTCGAGGTTTTGCCGAATAGTATTTCGCTGCAGATAGTCGTTGTACAAAGTGAACAACGCAAAAGCCAGCACCACGACGCCGGAGGCGGCCAACAGGATTTTATGGCTGAACTTGAGATTCATTTCATAGGGCTTCTATGCAGAAAGTGGGGATGCGTTCCGGGTTGCAACATTCCATGTACAGCTCAAGCGGCTCTAAGGCCGCTCTACTTTGGTGCACGCATGTCTCACCAGTCTGTCGGCACAGGCGGGATAAATCTTAGGGGCATGTACGAAATGACCGGTATTTCCGTCAGATACCCGCCGAACGGCGTGCTAGAGCGCTTGAGTAGCATTGGTGTGATGACGGTTGTTCGAGCGGCAGTTGCAAATTCCCCGTCCCTTGACAACAATGCGAGTAATTATCATTTGTGACGTTCGGGCTAATGCAGCCGAAGGGCTCACTCTCAACGTTCGGTGGAGCGCTATGTCGCTGATTCGCTCTATCACTGCTACCTGCTGCGGAACCCAACATGATGCCTGTGGATAATCCTGCACTGGGTCGGCGTGGCGAACCTCATCAACAAGTGGTCAAACAAGCCATCCACTGGCTGCTGCGCTTGCGAAACAACGCGAGCAATTCCAGGCTGCGCCAGCAATGCGATGTCTGGCGGGCAGAACATCAGGAGCACGAATTGGCCTGGCAACGGGTGCAGTCCCTGCACGCTGAACTCAACAACAATCTGCATGCGGCACCCGGTGCCCACGTCGCCTTCAACACGCTGGAAAACAGTGCTCAAGGACTGGGCAGGCGCCAGACCTTGAAACTGCTGTCGGGTGCGTTGTTGATGGGATCGGCAGCATGGCTGGGCAGGGATCTGACGGGCTGGCAACAGTGGACCGCGGATTTCGCCACCGTTACGGGCGAGCGCCGTGGTTTCCAGCTGCCGGATGGCACGCGACTGGAACTGAACACCGCCAGCTCAGTGGATCTGGACTACACCGCGTACCAGCGTCTGATCAAACTGACTCGTGGCGAAATCATCGTGACGTGCGGCGGGGCCGATGAAGGATCTTCACTGGATCGACCGCTACGCGTGCACAGTCGCCACGGTGTGTATGAGGGCGTCGCCGCACGTTTCATCCTTCGCCAGGAAGCGGACTGCACGCGGCTCAGCGTGACCAGCGGCATGGTCGCGATCTATTCACCATCGCCTGCCGATGGTATGCCGATTCAGGTGCAGGCCGGTCAGAGCTATGTGATTGATCATCAGCGGGCACGTTTGGCACCACCGCAGGACATGGATATTGGCGCCTGGGTCGACGGTCTGATCGTCACCCGCAACATGCGTCTTGGCGATTTCCTGCAGGAGGTCGGGCGCTACCGCCATGGTTATCTGACGTGCACAGCAGATATTGCCGACTTGCGGCTGTCCGGTGCCTTCCGGTTGGAGGACACCGACAAGCTGCTGGTCATCCTTCCGCAGACCTTGCCGGTGCAACTGCGCTACCGCACCCGATGGTGGGTGACGTTGGAGCGGCAGTCAGCAGCCACCGCTACAACGCTGCCGCCGGAGCTTTGAGCGATGTGCTCAGTCAGTTTGCACGCCAGGCGGGCAGCTGACCGAAAACCGCCACGGTGAGCTATCAGTTCTAAATACTCGGCATACAAAAAAAGCCAGCCCTTGATTTTCAGGGGCTGGCTTTTTTGTTTTTCCTAGGCAGGCAATCGGGATATTAGCGAGCCCGAAACGACAAAACCCCTGTCTGCGTTAGCAGACAGGGGTTTCGGAATTCAATCTTGACGATGACCTACTCT